>DQUH01000051.1 GCA_015662385.1 Methanobacteriota archaeon
AATCCGCACCTTATCGCCCCTTCTAACCGGGATGGAACGGCGGCCCAATTCCTTCCTGAGATCCTTGGACAGCGTTGCAGCCACCATTTTCTGACGGATATGGAGGGGCGCACTGGCGCGGAACTTCCTCTGTTTCCGGGGCTGATAACCGATCTTTACCGCCATGGCTCACACCACTACCGATGCGATCCTCACGATCTTGGGGAACCGCTCGCCCACTTCCTTGGCAACGGGTCCCTTGACCTCGGAACCCTTCGGCTCCCCCTTTTCGTTGATAATCACCGCAGCGTTATCCTCAAAAGCAATCCTTGTGCCGTTGGCACGCCTATAG
This sequence comes from Methanobacteriota archaeon, assembly GCA_015662385.1. Lineage (GTDB taxonomy): Archaea > Iainarchaeota > Iainarchaeia > JAADDC01 > JAADDC01 > SZUA-1452. The sequence continues at coordinate 332 of DQUH01000051.1, forward strand.
GGCATGCGCTGACGAATAATAACGGCTCTAACAACCTTTTTCTTCATATCTGGAGTACCCTTCTTAACAGACGCCACAACAATGTCCGCGATCCCTGCCTTGGGATACCTGCGTTTGACACCTTTGTAGCCGATCACACCGATCACTTTCAAAACGCGCGCGCCGGTGTTGTCTGCACAGGTAAGGAGGGTACCGACGGTGATCCCTTTGGTAACAGATGCGCTGATAGCTTTCACTGCTCTCCCTCCTTTGCCTTTTTGATAACCTTTAGCACAACAAAATTCACGGTTTTGGCAAGTTTACGCGTCTCACCGAGGAGGACCACGTCCCCAGCGTGTGCGTTAACGCATGGGGGGTTATGGGCGTGGATCTTGTAGGTTACCCGCATATAACGTTTGTACTTTGGTACGTACCTTGCCGCTTCACGGGCGACCACCACAGTTCTCTGCATCCTGTCCGAAACCACGCGGCCCACCATCAGCTGGCCGCGCACGGTAACGTCCCCGTGAAAGGGACACTTCTTGTCTCCGCAGTCTTCTTTCTGAGGTGGCTCAATGACCTCGTTTCCAACAACCACTGCGCGCATGGATCTTCCTCCACAGCTTCTTTGTCCGTTCCTCAGGACGGACGGTTATCTCAGCACCGTCCACACAAATTAGCTCCCCGTCAGGGAGCTCAAATTCTACCACAATATTTGGCTTGGGAAGTTTTTTAATCCCTTCTGGCGTTTCCACCACCAGAAGGTTTTTTGTTTCATCCACCACCCGCCCCACAATCCCCACGTAACCGGGGTGTGTAGCGTTTACCACGCGGACACGAAGACCGATGATCTCGCCCAACAGAGCCGGGTGGAGCCCCATACCGGCAACTGCCCCTAAAACAAGGACTATACAACATCAATGTTCTCTTCGGGGAATCCCTCCTTTATGAGAAACTCCCGAACCTTGCGGGCGTGGTCCCCCTGCAGCTCTATTGTGCGCTCTTTGGGGTCGTAAGTACCGCCGCAACCTAGCTGACGTTTAAGTTTCTTTGCCAAGGCTTTGACATCTACGGTGTCGTCGAAACCGGAGATTATGGTCATCACTTTGCCCCACTTGCGCTTGTCCCTACGGATCTTTATCCTCATCAGCTCGCGGGTAAGACTCTCCGGTTCTATAAGGTCTTCAGGGAGACCGATAACGTCTGCAAGATCCTTCTTTGCCACTTTACATTCTCACCCCTTTCTTCTCGTTCAACACTGTAAGTATTCTCGCAATTGCCCTTTTTAATTCCCGCACCCTCCCCGGGTTCTCTGGACGTACCCCTGCTGATATCTGCGCCCTCAGCCGGCGGAGCTCAGCCCTGTACTCAGAGAGCAAAGCCTTTAGCTCCTCGTCAGTTTTCTGCCTGAGCTCCTTTGCCCTCACTATCGCCATCTTCAACCTCCCTCCCTTCGGAATTGTCGGACTTTAGCTTCGCGAGAATCTGCTCCTGCGGGACGTCAGGAACCGCTATGTGGTCGGGGAAAACAGTGTCGGGATGGACTATGTACACGTGAACACCAATCGTACCCCAGCGGGTCTTCGCCACGGCGTGCCCCTGGTCAACGAGTTTAACGGGATCCCCACATTTTTTCATGTAGCCGGCATAGACACGCTCCACGCGTTTCTTGGCACCACGCGCACCGAGCTTACCCTTGATAACGATCTCACATCCCTTCGCCCCGGCCGCCATTATGCGGGCCAGGGTTTTCCTCAAAAGCGGACGCCACGCCTGACCGTGCTCCAAACCTAGCGCAATCCTCATCGCCTGTACCCTTGCGTCGAGCGTGGTGTTCGGGACTGGAACCACTTCAATCTGTGGATTATCTATGCGGAAACGCCTCTTTATCTCCTCTGTGAGCTGCTTTATCCTGTACCCCTTTCGCCCTATCACCAGAGCGGGGCGGGCCACCTTAAGAATAATCCTCGTAACAAGGGGGGTTCTTACTACCTGTATGTCAGAGGGGAGCGCCTGGCGGACTTCATCCACTAAATATTCCTTAATGGCCAGACCGCTTGTAGCATCCCTTATGAACTCTCGCTCGATCATTCGCTCACCACCATCTCCACGTGGGTGGACTTCTTTCTGATTATCCTCCTGAGCATAGGCTGAATCCTAACACGGCGATAGCCCTTGGACGCGGACACGTGGACGATCCGTAGCTTGGAAACGTCCAAGCCCTTTTGCCGGGCGTTGTTCTTTACGTTTTCTATGAGTTTAAGAAAGTATTTCACGGTTTTGTCCATATACCTCCCGCTCTTTACCCCTGCTCGAACACCCCTCCTGTGGGGGACGTCCCGTTTATACCTGCGAATCGGTATCCAGTCCCCGTGGGCAAGAACCCTTTTAAGATACTCTTCAGCCTCCAGCAAGGGCATGCCACGGATCGCAGATGCCACTTCCACCGCCCACTTAGTGGAAATGGGTGCGTTGACAAGCATACCTTTTGCGACCTTGTCCCCTTCAATGACCACTGAATACCTTTTCTTCACCATGGACATCACTTCCTACCCACGTGCTTTGTAGACCGAGACGCACCGACACCGGGGGAGCTATGAACTACACGTTTACGGGTGAAGACAAATTCACCGAGGTATCTTCCCAACATGGTCTCACTTATCTTAAGGGGGACGAACTCTTTACCGTTGTACACTTCGATCGTAAGCCCCACCATTTCAGGGGTTATGATAATATCACGGCGGTGCGTCCTGAGTTTCACCTTCTTTCCAGCGCGGGCGAGGCGGACTTTCTTAAGGAGCTTCTTGCGCTGGGGGTCCCTGTACCCCCTGAGTATGCTCCGCCTAGCGCGGGACGTAAGGAGCTTTGCAAATTCCTCAATGGGCATCTGCATAAGTTCATCCACGGTGCGTCCCCTAAATTTGAACTCCCTGGCCATGGATACCACCGATTACTTTTTCTTCCTCCCCGTACGCCGGGCTGCAATGTGCCCGACCTTGCGACCCGGCGGAGTATTGCGTGCAACGGTCGTGGGCCCGGGGGGGTGGTGTTCTTTACCGCCGTGCGGGTGGTCCACAACGTTCATAGCTACACCGCGCACGCGGGGATATTTCTTGTTAAGGGCGCGCATGGCGTGGTACCGTTTACCCGCCTTCACGAAGGGTTTTTCAGTCCTCCCGCCACCGGCGACGTTGCCCACGGTGGCCCTGCACTCAGGGTGAAACTCTCGAAGCTTACCGGAGGACAGCTTTACGTAAACGGCGTCATCCGTCTTGGTTGAAACGATGGCGTATCCCCCAGAAGAGCGCACGTATTTCCCCCCATCGCCGGGCACCCCTTCTATGTTGTATACGGGGGTACCCTCCGGAACAGCTTTCAGGGGCAGAACGTTGCCCACTGCCAGGTCGGCACCGGCACCAACTTCAACCCAGTCCCCCACCGCAATACCCTCTGGGGCTGGCAGGTATGCAACAACCCCGTTCTCGTACGTGACCTCCATCACGGGGTACTTACGCCCCACGTCGTGGAAGAGATCAGTTACTTGGCCGCGGAGAACCCCGCTTTTCTGCTCATCAGTATACGGCGGGTACGCTACCTTCTGTACCTTCCTACGGTGATCTGCAACACGGAAAGTGGGGCTCCCCCTACCAAGCCTCTGAACACGTATCCTCTTACCCATTTTAGATCACACCCAATTTCGTTGCTAAGTCTGCAGCCGAATACCCCTCCGCAAGGCGGACGTATGCCTTCTTACGCCCGTCCCTTACCAGAAGGGTGTTAACATCCTCAACCTTTACGTCATATAGCTCTTCCACAGCTTTTTTAATCTGTGGCTTCGTAGCATCGGGGTGCACAATGAACACAACGGTGTTGTTATTGTGGATTTGCGCTATTGCCTTTTCGGATATTAGCGGATACAGGATTATCTCGTCGGGCTCCATCTCAGCTCACCACGAAAAGGTTGTTAAGTGCCTCGATGGCGCTTTTTGTCCACACAGTAAGACGCCCCGGGTGGGCACCGGGCGCCAGTAGCTCGGCATTGAGGTTGCGCACCTCCACCACGTCCACCCCCGGGAGGTTCCTTGCGGCCCTGTATATTCCGCGGTTCTTTGACACTACGATGAGCACGGATTTTGGCACCTTGTAAGCCCTGCCACGCCGCTCGCCTTTACCTGCGCGGCGGCGACGTTTGCTGTAGGCGCGTTCGACATCTTCCCAGACGCCCAATGCCTCAAGGATCTTTTTTATTTCCGACGTTTTAGAAACGGACTCGAGGTCGTCCACCACAACGACTGGCAGGTCCGCGCTAAACCGGTGGCCCCTCCCGGACACCCACTCGGAGGATGCGGTGGCAGCAATGGCCGAGCGAATGGCCAAACGGCGCTCCTTCTTGTTTACTTTTTCCCATAATTTTTTCTCCACCTTCGGCGGGTGTGCTTTTGGACCGCCACGGGCCTGGGGGACGTTGGCAACAAAACCGTAGAGGAGGTAACGCCGGAAATGTACCCTTGGGAGGCGTGCATGTCCGACGTTGATTGTGTGGTTCAGGGGTGAACCGACCCTCCTTCTGTTATCGGTAAACGCCGCGTAATCACGGCCCGCCATGGGCCTCGGACCGTAAGGCTGGAGGCGGTTCGCCCAAGCTGCCTTAACCGCCCGCCTGATTATGTCTTCACGGACAGGGGTACTAAATACTTCTGGCAACTCAATCTCTTCAACAACATTGCCCTGAAGGTCACGGACAGCAGCCTTCATTTCACACACCCTGTTTAGACTCCAAAGATATGTATTTTATCTGACCGAACTGGAAGGGGTGCTTGTTGGGGCGGATTGCTTTCCTCAGACCCACAATCCTCTTTGCAGGGCCGGGAACGGATCCCATGACCGCAATGTAATCATTTTTCACCTCCCCATAGTGCAGGAATCCACCCTTCGGCGTTATGGGAGGCTCTCCGTTTTCCCCGACGATCACCACGAGTTTGTTGTATTCCGTCCTCGTGTGGAAACCCATCTGGCCGGGGCGTGGCACTTCCCAGAAGACTTTGCCTTTGAAGAAGGGCCCAAGAGCACCAACACCCCGCTTTGTCTTTTCTTTCTTATGGCCGAACTCAAACACACCGAAACGTTTCACGGCGCCCTGGAAGCCCTTCCCTTTTGTAACTGCCTTCACGTCGATCTGCTCGCCGGGCTGGAAAATATCCTTTATGCGGATTTCCGAACCGAGCACACCGGAGGCGAACTTGAATTTCTCGTCAACGGATTTCCCGCCAACGGCTATCTCCCCTACATCGGGGGTTTTTTTACCAAGAGCGGGGATCTTATGTGGCTGGGTCGCCACGAGCAGGCGGATATCCACGATGTCCCCGAGCATAGCCTCTATCTTCGAGACGTCGCCGTGGCCGTTTTTCGGAGGCGTGATGCGGCGGTCAAAGTGTTTCGGGAGGTCATTCGCCCACACCTCGGTTGCGGCAAGGAGGCCTTTGTTGGGATCGTATCTGTATGCACGGACCCCAAAGACGTAAAGGGGCGGAGTTTCTATCACCGTAAGCGGTACAAAAACGTCCTGACCAGAGGTAGGGGTTTTTGGACGGGCGTCCGTCAGTATGGCGTGGGTCATACCCGCTTTATACCCGTAAAACCCAAGGGGAACAGTGGCGTCAGCGACCGGCCAAGACTTGAAACGGGGCACTACCTTCTTCGCCCGTTTGCGGGGATAAAACTGCAGCGAACCCCTCCTTGGACGAGTCCTTCTCGGCATTTTTGCTCACCAAAACTGCCCGCATGCCCGTGGCAGAGGCGGGCCATAACACAACCTAAGATCTGAAGTAACAAAAGATTTTTATTGTTGCTTCCCCGCGAGGCGGAACAGGGCTATCATCTCTTCGA
>DQUH01000032.1 GCA_015662385.1 Methanobacteriota archaeon
CCGTTTTTATGCCTTCAACAGCCCTGTCGATTGGCACTTCTTCCCCGCCCGCCTTGTTGTCCCGAGGGCTTTACCACGTTCGGCCACTGCGTTTTTGATCCTTTATATACACCTTGCAACCTCGTCAGTGTGGATCCTCCTCCCTGTGCGTACGTGTTCTGCCCCTTCTTATCTTGCCCGTTCCATTGTCCCGAGGGCGTCTCCGTGGCTGGGCGGGCGCGGGTTCGGTGTTCCCCGCTTTCCCCCTCTGCTTCTTTCAGAACTGTTGGTTCGTTTATGGTTTTTGGGGCAGCGGGCCGTAGGCCGCCTTCTGTTCTGCGGGGCATTCGACTGAGCGGCTAGCGCCTTGCACCCGTCCGGAGGCCGTTTCACCTTCCGCCGGTTCACCGCTCCCACACGGTCATTTGCTCCCCGGTGGAAGTGCCGTTTCTGTTCCTCCGGCGCCCCTCTCGGGGCGGGGGAGCTCCCCTTTTCACTTTGGGTGGGCGGACCTTCCTCCCTTTACGGGACAGCCCCTCGCCCGCTGCCGGTATTATTTTTGCCCGTTATGTATATAAGCTCAGCGTAGGTCAGTTTCATCACGCGTTTCAGGGTGGTGCGTGCTCATCATCGCAAGTATAATTTGGGCGTTACATAACAAAAAGGGGCGGGCGTCGGGTTCAAGAATACGTCTGCCAGATTAATAGGTGCACCCTGTTGCGAAGGTTTTGCTGCTCACGGCGTTCCTTGCGAACTTTGCGGAGGGTCTGTACACCCCCGTTTACGCTGCTTACGTGGAGGAAGTGGGCGGGGGCGTTGTGGATGCGGGGCTCAGCTGGTCCGTCAACCTCATAGTCTTCGGGTTGCTTGCGTTGCTCCTTTCCCGCGTCCAGGACCGTTCCAGGGGGAAGGTCTGGTACCTCGTGGCGGGGTACCTGCTCTCCGCCCTCTCCTCCGCCCTCTTTGCGCTGGCCAGCACACCTTTGATGCTCTACGTCGTGCAGTTCATAAGGGGGCTGTCCTGGGCGATGATAAGCCCGGTATGGGACTCTTTCTTCACCCTCTACGTTGATAAGAAACGGGCCACCGTGGAGTGGGGCTACTACGAGGGCGGCTGGTCAATAGCCATGGGCCTGGGCTCCGCTGCTGGGGGCATCCTCCTCGCGTTCGCCCCCTTCCACGTCCTCTTCACCCTTTCCTTCTTCCTGAACGTCCTGGCAGCACTTGCCGTTTTCCTGTACCGCAGGGAGTTTTTATGAGTACCCCAGGATTTCCTCCAGTTCCTTCAGGCTCAGGAGCCTCCTGTACGTGTTTCCGTCTATTACGAGGGCCGGTACGCCGTCCACCCCGTACTTTATTTTGAACGTCTTCACTATTGGGGAGTCGAGGGACGCCTTCACCGCATATATGTATACCTTCTCCGGGTGCCTGCCCTTGAGGTGGGTGAGTATGTTCCCCTGTGCGTCGCACTCGGGACATTCTTCGCCGTAGAAGAAGAGTATCCAGTGGACGTCTTCGTTGCACTCTTTCCTCATCCTCTCCACGATTTTCAGGTGCGTCGCTTCCATCAGGGCGTAATACTTGAGGAGGTAAGGGGGGTATTCCCCCATGGAAAGCTTCTCACCTATCCTGTCGAGTTCCGTCCCAAGCAGCCAGACGTACTCTGTGCTGTCGCAGAGCTCCGCTATTTCGGCCACTTCTTGGTAAGACAGCATTGTGACGAAGAGGTCGGTGAGGCTGTTTTCAACGTCTGATATCCTGTAGTTAAGGCCGAAGTACGCAAAGGCAATGCCGGCCAGGAAAGCAAGGGCAGTGATCAGCGTTGCACCGCCGTATATCTTCCAGCTAACTGGTTTAGGACGCTGTTCCGCCATACCGTACCACCGAAACGCACTTCCCTGCCGAAGATTTTTACAAGCAGTATTATCGTCCACACCACGAGCATAAAAAAGAAGTAGAACGAGACTAAGACGTATATGCCTGACCAGTACACCCTCGGTTCCCCTGTTTTCTTTGCGTAGTACACGATCATCGCCACCGTTATTGCAGCGAGGAGCACCGTCGTGTAGTATGCGGGGGGAAACGACGCGAGTCCGAACAAAGTACTCGTTAGCACCTTTGAAAAGTCCCAGCTAGCCGGTTTTATCAGGCTCCATATCCCACCCATGCTGACAGTGGTAGTGATAACTTCAAGGTGGTACATAAAATCCTTTGCCATCTTGTAGGCGAGCAGGAACGTTATGAACAGCCCCACAAATATCGCCGGGAAGACAAATATCCCCATATCCCCCCCGTTTTTCCATATCTCCCTGCGGTACTTCCAAGCGTTCTCCAAAAACCCCAGGTTCCAGCGGACGCGCTGCTTTATGAGGGAGACGATGTCCCGCGGTACCTTGGTATAGACTACCGCATCTGACGCGTGGACTATCTTTCCCCCCTTCGCCTGTATGCGCATGGCCATTTCCATATCTTCCGTTATGTTATCCTCGTCAAAGTACCCGTACTTCTCAAAACACTCCCTTTTAAACAGGGAGAAAGGGCCGGGGGTCACGTACTGCGCCTGCAGCGTATCGAGCGCCCGCCTCATGACGTTGGATAAGATGTACTCTGCCCACTGGAACTTTTCGATTAAGTTCCTCGGTTTCCAGACGTGCATCACCGGCGTTACCGCATCGGCGTTTTCCTCCACAATGTACGACACGAGCGTCTTCAGCGCCTTTCCCGTGGCGACGGAGTCCGCGTCCATGCAGGCGATTACGTCATACTTCGCAGCCCTGATCCCAGCGTTGAGCGCCGAGCTCTTCCCGCCGTTTTCTTTCCTTATGACCTTTACCCGATCCCCCTCGTACTTCTTTGCCACATCGTACGTCCTGTCCGTGCTCCCGTCGTCTACCACTATTATCTCCAGCCTGTCTTTCGGGTAGTCCAGCCCGAGGAGGGACTCTATGGTGTCCGCTATGTTTTCCTCTTCGTTGTACGCCGGCACCACGATGCTCACGCCGGGAAGCCTCTCTTCGGGGATCTCCGCCTTTCTGCGCTTCCACACGAAGAACGCCAGCACGTACACTGAGAGGAAAAACACCGATACTACTACTGATAGGGTAAGCACAGGGTCGTCTATACCGAGCACGTTAGAAACAGCGGTGCAAAGAATTTAACGGGGTTTGGTGTGTTTAGCCCTAATCGTATAATAGAAAGTCTATGGGATGACGCCACGCACAGGGTTAAGCCCGGACCGCAGGCGCAGCTCGGGCGATTAGTACGCCTGGGCTGAACGGGTCGGTCGCCCTTCCCGCTTACACCCGGCGTCTATCAACCCGGTGTTCTTCCGGAGCCCTCGTCCGGCCCTCCCGGAGGAAGGCCGGAACGGCCGCCTATTATTCGGGGGGGGCTTCCCGCTTAGATGCCTTCAGCGGTTATCCCCTACGGCGTGGCTACCCGGCGATGCCCTGTCGGACAACCGGTACACCAGAGGCCGCGTCCCGCCGTTCCTTTCGTACTTGGCGGTCCTTCCCCTCAGGCGGCCAACACGCCCGACAGATAGTAGCCATACTGGCTCGCGCCGTACTCAACCCAGCTCACGTGCGGTTTTAACGGGTGTACAACCCTACCCTTGGCCGCTTGTGCACGGCCAGGATACCGCGAGCCGACATCGGAGCAGCAAACCGCGGGGTCGATGTGGGCTCTCGCCCGCGACCACTCTGTTACCCCCGGGGTAACTTCTCTGACAGCACCGGCCCCCACCAGTGGGAACCGGTGGTTCGCTAGGCCCTGGTTTCCCATCGGCGTCCCCTATTGTGCGGGACACCGTCAAGCCGGCTTCTGCCCTTGCACTCTACGGCGGAGTTCTGACCCGCCTGAGCCGACCTTTGGGCGCCCCCGATACCTTTTCGGGGGCGTGCCGCCCCAGCCAAACAGCCCACCTGGCGCTGTCCCGGGCGTTCCCGGTAAGCGGTCGAAGCCTCCAGGGGCGGTGTCTCATGGACGGCTCCACGGCCCCCGCAAGGGCCGCTTCGACGCCTCCCGCCTACGCTTCGCAAGGAGGCCTCGACCGCAACGCCAAGCTGCTGTAAAGCTCCACGGGGTCTTCACCTCCCGTCGGGCGTTGGCCGTATGTTCACGGCCCAAAGGGTTCGCCGGGTTCCGGGCAGGGACAGCGGGGGCCTCGTTACGCCCTTCATGCAAGCCGCCAATTAAGCGGCGAGGTATTACGCTACCTTAAGAGCCTCAGGGTTAGGCCCGCTCTTTACCGGCGCTTAACCCGGTTGAACCCGGGCTTCACGTACCGGCAGTGAGCAGGCGTCGGCCCCTGTTCGCAGGCTTACGCCCTAGCAGGGACCTGTGTTTTTAATAAACAGTCGGACCCCCCTTGTCAGTGCCACCTGCGGTCGCCGGCGGTCCGACAACCGCAGGCACCCCTTCTACCGAAGATACGGGGCCAGTTTGCCGAATTCCCTTGCCCGGAGTTACCCGATCGCCTTGGCCTCTTCAGCCAGGGGACCTTTTTCAGTTCTCGGTACGGTCGTCCCGGATCGCTCCGGACACCCTTTTCACGGGCCCCAGGGTTCAGCCGAACCCCCTTACGGGGGCCATTCGCGGTTTGGCCTCCTTCTCGCCATTACGGCTCTCCAGAGGCCTATCCCGCTTAGCAGGGGCGACGGCCCCTGTCGGCCTACCCCGAGGCGTCGGATGTCCGGCTTGCGTTGCCGCACCTACCGGGACGGTACAGGAATATTAACCTGTTTCCCTTTCGCCGTTAGGGCATTACCCCACGGCTTAGGACCGACTCACCCTCGGCTGATTTTCAGTGCCGAGGAACCCTGGCCCATCCGGCGGAGG
>DQUH01000074.1 GCA_015662385.1 Methanobacteriota archaeon
AGCTTTAAAATTCCAATGCGCGGTATTGCAAAGAAAACCTTGCCGTAAACGTTCTCCGCCGGGACGGGGAAAAGGTATATGCATGCCCCCATCTCGCAGTCCTGGTCAACGGTGGGGTTCGTGCGGGCGTTATCCCCTTTTGTAAGGAAGAATACGCCGTCGGGGGCAACGATCTTTAAAACTGCCCGGTGGACAATGTCCACCCCGTAGAGGTCATTATAGTATACAATTACATCACCGTTCTGCTCAAGGGGTATGAAGGCCCCGTTCACGCTAAACCCCACAAGTTCTTTTCCCTTGCGGACCAGATGCACAGGCGTTTCAGACAGGGGCTTCCCATATATTGCAGTGTTTACCTCCACAGACGGGGCGCGTATTGATTCCGGGGGGCTGCCAAAAACGAGGGCTATGTCCCCGGGCCAGAGGGTGGGCTCCATGGACTGAGACGCAACGATCACCGCCGGTTTGGGGGTGTTGAGAACTATGCCCAGGACGATATACAGGGAATACGCTACCACGACCGCGTAAAGCACCTCTGCAGCATGGTAAACTATCTTTTCCCAGATGTTTTCCGGCCTGCCTATGCAGGAAAACCAGAAGCGGTCAAACCAATAAAAAGGGTCTAGTTTTCCCAAAAAACCCACAAGAACCACCGGTAAAAAGGAAAAAATTATTTCAGCGCCTCTTCCAGCTCTGCACGGAGGGTAATAAGGTCTGCCTTCACCCGCTCAACAGCCTTTTTAAGTACAGTCCGTGGATCACCCTCCTTTACGCGGAAGTAAATGCGGATCGCTTGCTCCAGAGGGTGCCCCTGTGCAAACCCTGCGAAATCTACCCGCTCGTCCTCGAGGAGGTACGACTTGAGTAAAACAGCCACAGTTTTATCGCCCAAAACCTCCAACTCCAGTTCTTTTTCGTTTTCTTTGAGGATGCGCACTTCCACAAATCTCACCTCGGCAGCTTGGGGTTACCATAATCATTGGCAATCTTGCGCTTAAAACTACGCTTGCACCGCGGACAGCACAACATAGGCCCTTTCCTGACGAGTGGACGGCGGCAAAAAGAACAGTATGCCTTTATTATGCCGTACTGAGCACCCTCCGTGGACAGCTGTATGAAGCGCTTTTTCTGTATGCTGACAATCTTCGCACGGATCCAGTCGCCAACGCCGAACTCCCCCCTGGCGTTCTCAACAAAGCCCTTGCGAATATTGGATATGTGGATCACCGCATACTTGGAAGGGGGGATTAAGCGGTACCTCTTGGTATTGTACGGAAAAAGCTCCACAACGACGTACTGGTCAAAGGTCTGGGCAACCCTGCCGTAAACTATGGAGTTCACCACGTTAAAACGGGGTGCCCGTTTTGGAAAAACTACGCGAACTGTTCTTTCGTCGTGGTCGTAGCGAACACTCCCTATGCTGGCAGCGTAAACAATGCCGTCCGCCTCGTAAGCCCCCTCGGACGGTATAAACTCCTCTGCCTCGGCCAGTTTTTCTCCCGGTACCGCAAACAAAGGTTGTCACCCTTCCTCTTTCTTTGACATGAGCTCTGAAAGCACGTCTTTAGCTTTCACACCCTTGGACTTTAACCTGCCCATTTTTGAAGCCATGATCGACTCTGCTTTATCTACGGCAGCGGGCACCTCCGACCCCATTATGTCCAGAATGTCGCCGAGCTCCACGTAAATGTGATCCACCATCTTCTGGAGCATTTCGAAACTGCCGTCAATATCCTCGTGGACAAGATCCCTTAGAAGTGCCACAAGCTCAAACAGTCCTTCCAGCCTGCCTTTAACATAAGAAATATCAGCCATGCAGAAAAGATGCCCGGGAATTTTAAAAAACTAGTCCATATATACTTCGTGGTTTTCGAATACCTTTTCGGCACAAAAAACGCCGAGGGCAGCCCGATAACCATGTTCGTTGCCGGTTTTGTATACAGCTTCATATCTGTTCCCTTGGCACTAATTCTCCATAAGTCTGCTGCGAGCGTGCTCGCGGTAGCGCTAGCCACCATTGCTGGGATCCCCCTGATACTCAAAATCATAGAGTTCGAAAGCGACCTTCTTGACCTGTACCCAGAAACCGTGCTGGCAAGGGAGGCTAAAATCATAGCGCTATATCTTTGGTTTTTCTTCGGAGAAATCGCTGGGTTTACCTCCTCGTATCTGCTCCTCAACGGGGACGATTTCTCGGCGGCGACGAGCTATCAGATGAAGGATCTCGAGTACGTCGAAGGTCTGAGGAGCAAGATAACAGGGCAGGCAGCGAGCAAAAACCCCTTCGAAATAGTGTTCTGGAACAACCTGAAGGTGTATGCAATAGGGATGCTCCTGTCGTTCATATACGGGACGGGGGGCGTGTTCATACTTACGTGGAACGCTTCGGTTATAGCGACCCTCCTGGCAAGGGATATCTCGACCACAGGATCAATTACCGCGGGCGTGCTGCAGTTCCTCTCCATTCTCCCCCACGGAATCCTGGAATACGGGGCGTACATCGTAGGGGGGTTCACGGGGGGTCTGATATCCCTTTTACTGCTACAAAAAGGCTGGAACAAGCGGCTCATATTCGATACCGTTGTCCTGCTCGTCAGTGGCGTGGTGCTCCTTTACGTGGGGGCTGTGGTGGAGTCAGCCGTTCTCCTTTCCAGATGACTTTTTCTCCTCCAGCATCCGCTTGAACTCGTCCAGGAGGTAGGCGTACTTCCCTTCCAGGTCTTTTTCCACTTTTTCAGGGCTAACAGCGCCGCCCAGCGCTGCAGAAATCCTCTGTGCAAGGGTGGAGACTTCAAGGGGGAGGACGATCTTGGTAGCCTTGCCCGATGCAATCTGCCGGAGCGCCTGCAGGTAGTAATACGCAAGGGCACGGTCGCTCAGACCTTCCGCAGCAGCCTTGACCGCTTCTATCCTCAACTTCTCAGCCTCCGCCTCGTGCATTGCCGCATACTTCCTCTGTTCGGCTTCCCTCCGCCTGTGCATCGCTTCCATGAGATCGGGGGGTAGCTCCACGTGTTTCAGTTCGACGGAGACGATCTCCACACCCCATTTCTTCGCTACGTTCTGGAGCTCCTTTTTTAACTCCTCATTAATTGCGTTCACGTTTGATATGATCTCCTCAGCAGTCATGCGGCCGGCGATTTCACGGAGCGAAGCCTCCACGTAAAGGATTGCCGCTTTCTTGTAGTCCTCCACATTTATGACAGCTTTCGCCGCGTCCACCACCTTGTAGTAGATGATGGCGTCCACCCTCACCTCTATGTTGTCCTTTGTAATTACCTTCTGGGGGAGTACGTCAAGGGTCTGGGTTCGGAGGTCCACCTTCACGTAGCTCTCAATGAAAGGTAAGATTATCGTCCAACCTGGGCCGCGGGTACCGCAGTAATGGCCGAAGCGAAAGACCACTGCCCTCTCGTACTCTTTAAGCTGCAAGAGGATGTCGTACTTGAGGGAGAGGTAAAGGAGCAGGAGAATGGCCAGCGAGAGA
>DQUH01000013.1 GCA_015662385.1 Methanobacteriota archaeon
ATTGCGAAGGACATCCACGAGAGCTTGTCCGGCGTCCAGGAAGTTTACGTCTATCTGCTGAGCAAGATAGGTAAGCCCATTGACGAGCCGGAAATGGTCCACGTCCAGATTCTCCCTGAAAACGGTACGGATCTGAACGAGCTCCAACCGGATGCGGAGGACATCGTCCATAAGCATTTTGACAGGATAATGGACTTACTGGACCGGCTTATTAACGGAGAGGTGCGGGTGTTTTAATGATTCTAGTCCGAACCTCAGCAAAACCCTCTACAATTTGGAACGTTGTGGATAGCGAGGATTTGGGCAGTGCAACTTTTGAAGAAGGTCACTGCGTTGCCCTTAAGGGCGGATCTGTTGACGAGTTAATAGTTTTCCTGAAATCAGTCAGGCCGAAACAGATAGTGGTGCACACGAAGGACAGTTCTGTTTACAGAACGCTTGTTTCAGCATTCACTCCAGATAAGGTAGTCCCCAAAACTCAGAGCCCTAACATTTAAACCATTTCCAGACTTATTGTATTTTATGGCCGACGTCCAGAAAACGTACGGTTTAGTGGCAATAGGTTTCGTACTAGCCTTACTCGCGGGTGTTACTGTTTGGCCGATGGTTATTTCTGCGCTGTACTCTTCCGTGGGCTGGGCAGGGGTGATAATAGTATCCATCATCGCGTTTGTTCCCCTGCTCATCGCAGTGTTCAAGCCGTCTCTAGTCACTTACCTGCTCTTCGCAGTGGTTACCGAGGGCTATGCGCTATCTGTCGTTAACGTTTACGCCTATGGGCTGGGCCCCGTCGTGTGGGGCGTGGTGGCGGGCGGTGCTGTTGCGTTTGCCATAATCGGAATACTGTTTTCTGATCGCGAAGTGGGTGAGGGCGTCGGAAAACTTGCATTCGCAGCGATTATAACCGCCCTGCTGGCGTCCCTCGGGCTGCTTGTAATGGGCATATTTGGCAAGTATTCCTGGCACTTGGACCTCTTGGCCGCCGCTGCCGGGTTCGTCGGTTTCATGCTCTTCGCCGTTTACGATGCGTCGAAAGTGCGCGAGTACCCCGATGAGTACCGCGCCGCGGTGAACCTGCTGATAGATATGGTGGGTATGGTGGTGGAGCTGCTGAGGCTGGTATGGTTGCTTCAGAGGAGGGAGTGAAGCGTTTTTACAAACTCTTCTTTTTTGCTTCCGGGAATTCGCATGCCCGCGGCTGCGGGGTGCCCGCCGCCGGCTCCGCCCAGTTTTTCAGCCACTTTTCGTGCCAGCTCCCCGACGTTTACCCTTTTCTCCCAGTCCTGGCAGCGGATCGACACTTTGTAGTCCTGGCTTTTTTGATCCCGGCCCATAACTGCCACAACCCAGTCCCGGAACTCTGGCTTTACGGAAATGCGCGTTGACACCACGGATCTTAGCCCGTTGTACTGTTCCCCGGCTTCTATAACCATCAGTTTTTTGCCCTCGTCCCAGACGAGCGCGTGTTCGGAGGGGCTGCGGACGTATTTTTCCACGGCCGACTCGAACACGTATTTCGCTTTTTTAAACCGGTCGTCTCTAAGCACGTCCCGGATACTCTTTGTACTGTTTAAAAGGATCCTGTCCAGTTCTGACGGCCCCTTCACCGCGATGAACGCTGTGAGGGAATCCCCGGTAGCCTTGACGTTTTCGTAGCCGAAGCGCTCCACCAACCGTTCGCTCCAGGGAGCAATGCACATGTCAGTGTACGCGGATACGGCGGCCAGCCAGTCGTAGTCCGGTACAACGTCCCTGAAAGTGATGTATGCAAGGAGGCCGGCGTTCCAGCTTGACGCTTTCGGCACGCCGCAAAAGTGGGGATTCACCACCGCGTTCAAGCGTTCCCGGTAACCGGGGGCCCAGGGGTGGTGGTCTATGGCGTAAACATCAACACCTTTTTTGAGAGCGGAGTCAACGGCGCGCGCAGCTTCGTTGTCCACGGCTATGTCGGTAAGGACAAGGGCGCCGGAGTCAGGGGCAAAAACTTCTGCACGTTCCACGGCGCAGGGTTCAGCTTCGTAGCCCGTTCTCCGCAACGCCACCGCTGTTATTATGCCGGCGGCCACCCCGTCAACGTCAACGTCGTGCTCTACACAGTAAAAGCTATTCCGAAGAGAGCAGCGAAAACTCTTTATCGCCTTCAACAGGGTTTCAGGAACATCCATTTTCTGTATTTTCGAGGCGGGATTTTTTAATACTGCCTGTGGGGGAAGATAGCCGTTTTTATGCCTTCCTTACCTGAGCATTACTTGGTGGGTGCTGTGGAAACTCTGCGTGGTTGGATCTGGAACGTACGGGACATCGGCCGGCTCAAGTTCATACTTGTCAGGACGTTCCCCGAAAACCGCGTGGAGCAGGTGGTGGTCAGGAAAGGCAACGTCCCTGAAGACGTTCTCGAAGAGGTGGGCAGATACCCCCCTGAAACGCTCGTGGAGTTCAAGGGGGAGTGGGTAAAATCCCAGAAAGCACCGAACGGGCGGGAGTTCGTAGCAAAGGATGTTACCGTCATTGCGGGATCAAAACCGACGCCCATTGACCTGACTGAAAAAACGCCCGCTGAGTTCCCCACGCGTCTGGAGTACCGCTACCTCGATATCCGCAGGCCGAAGGTGGCGGCGATATTCAGGGCAAAAGCGGTAATAGTTGACGCGGCGCGGGAGGTGCTGAGGCGCAGCGGATATGTCGAAATTTTCTCCTTTCCCATGATAATAGCCACCGCGACGGAGGGCGGCTCTGAACTCTTCCCGCTGGTCTATTTCGACAAGGAGGCTTTCCTCGCGCAGTCAGCACAGCTGTACAAGCAGTCCCTTATCCCTTCTTTCGGCAGGGTCTTTGCGGTGGCCCCATCTTTCAGGGCTGAGAAGAGCAGGACGCGGAAGCACCTTACGGAGTTCTGGCAGGTTGACGTGGAAGCGGCGTTTATCACGAAGGACGAACTCATGGACGTTCAGTTCCAGATCTACAAGAACGCTGCCAAGCGGTTGAACGAGAACGCGGAGGAGGAGCTGAAGCTTCTCGGCGTGGAGGACGTTCCGGTGCCCCCCCGCTACGAGACCATCAGCTACGAGGAGGCGCTGGAGCTGTTGCGATCTGACGGGATCAATATCGAAAAAGGTGAAGACTTCGGGGCTCCTGAGGAAAGAGCCCTCTGCAGCCACTTCGATGTCCCGTTCTTCGTAACCGAGTTTCCGGAGAGCGAGTGTGCCTTCTACTACAAGCTGAAAGAAGACGACCCGTTCTATGCGGAGAAGGTTGA
>DQUH01000037.1 GCA_015662385.1 Methanobacteriota archaeon
GGGATCCCTGAGCTCCTCCTGTACCTGGCAGGTTTAGCACAAAAATACCTTGAAAAAAGGTTAGAAATTGATGAAAACGCGCCGGGAAAAGGAGCAATACTGGAGGTGAAAGAAGAAACGGGTATAGGCACCACGCTCACCACGATACTTTACGATGGCGTAATAAGAAAGGGAGATCGCATCGTCTTTGGGACAAAGGACGGTCCGAAAGAAACGAGGGTCAGGGCACTCCTCAAACCAAAACCCCTTGACGAGATAAGAGACCCGCGGGACAAGTTCAGGGGAGTGGATGAAGTTCACGCAGCGGCTGGACTGAAAATCGCTGCGCCAGACATAGATGATGCCATACCCGGCTCGCCAGTGGTGGTGGTCAGGTCAGAAGAAGAGCGCAGGCAGGCGATAGAACAAATAAAGAATGAAATAGCAAGTATAAGTTTTGAAACGGATGATGTGGGCTTAATAGTCAAAGCAGACACCTTGGGAAGCCTTGAAGCCCTTGTAAAAATACTGAGAGACCACGGATATCCCGTAAAAAAAGCAGAAATTGGCAACGTGAGCAAGAAAGACGTGATGGAAGCAAGCGTGGTCAGGCAGAAAGACAGGTACCTTGGCGCAGTAATTGCCTTCAACGTGGGACTCGAACCGGGGGTGGAAGAGGAAGCGTTCCGGCTCGACGTACCCATAATAAGGGAAAATGTTGTGTACAGGATAATTGAAAGGTACCAGAGCTGGAGGGAAGAGGAACGCGAGAGGGAAAAAAAGGAAAAACTCACAAAACTAATTTTACCGGGGAAGATAAAGATACTTGAAGGGTACGTGTTCAGAAGGAGCGATCCCGCAATAGTTGGAGTGAGGGTACTCGCAGGGGTGGTTAAACCGAAGTACCCCCTAATGAGGGAGGACGGAAGACCAGTGGGCACAATAAAAGGTATGCAAAAAGACAAGAAAGGGGTGGAAGAGGCGCACGAAGGGGACGAACTGGCGGTAGCCATACAGGGGCCGCTGGTGGGGCGGCATATCTTTGAGGGGGACGTGCTCTACACAGATGTGCCCGAGAACCACATAAAAGAGCTCTTGAGAAACAAACACCTCATCCCAGAATCATATATTGAAGTTCTCCAAGAGATTGCCGAGATAAAAAGGAAGCGTGGCGGAAAAGAATGACCATTTAAAACGTTCCCATAAAAATCATCAGGTAAGGAGGGATCCCCCATGAAAATAGTAATCTCCGATCCGAAGACAGGGAGGGCCTATCAGAAAGAAATTAGCGACGAAGAGGCCCAGATTTTCTACAGAAAAAGAATAGGGGAAGAGGTGGACCTTACCCCCATCGGACTGCCCGGATATGTGGCGGTAATCCGGGGCGGTACAGACAAAGATGGCTTTCCTATGAGGAAGGACGTTCACGGGACAGGCAGAAAAGCTGTGCTCATAGGATCCGGGCCAGGGATAAGGAAAAAGAACCTGAAATATAAGGGCGAGCGCAGGAGGAAAACGGTGCGTGGAAACACCGTGGCGGAAGATATTGCTCAACTCAACATAAAGATAGTTAAATACGGCGAGAAAAAACTGGAGGAGATATTCGGTGCCGGCGAAGGGGAGGCCCAAGCAGGCTGAGATAAACATAGGGATGATCGGGCACGTAGACCACGGGAAGACTACCCTAACGTACGCCCTGACGGGGCAGTGGACGGACACGCACTCTGAAGAGTTAAAAAGGGGAATATCAATACGTTTGGGGTACGCCGACGCCATTTTTTCAAAAATACCTGGAAAGGATCCACCTGAGGCGTATACCACCGGGTACTCTCCGGACTGGGAAGTTCTGAGAAGGGTATCCTTTGTCGATGCCCCCGGTCACGAGACACTCCTTGCGGTTATGCTCTCGGGGGCAGCAATCATGGACGGCGCAGTCCTCGTTGTTGCTGCCAACGAAAAATGTCCCCAACCCCAGACAGAAGAACACCTTCTAGCACTAAGCGCGATAGGTAAAAAGAACATTGTTGTGGCGCAGAACAAGGTAGACTTGGTGACTAAAAAGGACGCAAAAAGAAATGCCGAGGAAATAAGGGGTTTTTTATCTGAATACGGGTACGAAGACGTCCCGATAATTCCCACCTCCGCCCACCACAAGATAAACGTTGATGCGTTGATAGAAGCAATGGAAATATACATACCCACGCCAAAACGCGACGAATCAAAACCCTTCAGGATGTGGGTGGCAAGGTCCTTTGACGTCAACAAGCCGGGGACAGCCCCAAAGGATCTAAAAGGCGGTGTCTTGGGGGGGTCCATAGAACAGGGTGTTGTGAAAATTGGGGATGAAGTAGAAATATCGCCGGGTCCTGAAGGGGAACCCATAGTGACAGAAGTGGTATCCCTCTCTTCCGGTACCGACGAGCTAGAAGAAGCCAGGCCCGGCGGACTGATTGCAATAGGAACGGAAATTGACCCCTCGTACGCGAAAGGGGACAAAATGAAGGGCCAGATAGTGGCGAAACCCGGCAGTCTGCCAGAACCCACCACTGAGTTCACAATGGAATACCGCCCCATAGAAAGAAAAGTGCAAAAAGTGGAGCACGTGCCTTTCCGCTATCAGGAAATGCTTGCTCTTGCAATAGGAACGATGCCCGCCGCCGGGATCGTGATGTCTGCAAAAAGCGACGAGATCACGGTACGCACAAAAAAACCGGTAACAGTCCCCAGCGGGACGACCGTAGCTGTGAGCAGAAAAATCGGGAATAGGTGGCGACTCGTCGGCTACGGTGTGGTGGATTGAGGCCCGTAGTTGCAATTGATACGAACATGCTCTTGGTGCCGTTTCAGTTCGGAGTGGACATATTTGAGGAGATCAAACGGTTGGTGCCAGGGGCAAAGATCGTCATTTTAAGGGGTACCATCAGGGAGCTCGACAAGATTGCAGGGCAGGGGGTGAAAGAAAAAAAATACGCCAGACTTGCAAAGAGGCTCGTTGAAGTCCACAAAGTAGAAATAATAGACAGGGACGGGCCCGTAGATTCCGAACTTGTACGGCTGGCGAAAAAGGGGGTAATTATAGCTACCAACGACAGGGAACTAAAGAGGAGAGTGTGGGAAGCAGGGGGCAAAGTAATATCCCTCCGGGAAAAAAACCGGCTAGAAATGTTTTGAATCAATGCCAACGTCTTAAAAATTTCGTCTATACTATCTGTATAAATTCGGGGGCGGTAGTATGGTTCAAAACGTGTGGAAGGAAATTCCGCCGGGGGAAAACGTGCCGGACGTGGTCAACGTTTTCATCGAGATACCAAAAGGGTGCAGGAATAAGTACGAATACGATAAAGAATACGGCATAATTAGGCTTGACCGCGTCTTGTATTCGCCGTTCCACTACCCCTTTGATTACGGTTTCATACCTGGGACGTACTGTGAAGACGGGGACCCTTTGGATGCCCTTGTTATTATGGACGAACCCACGTACCCAGGCGTGCTCGTAGAAGCTGTCCCCATTGGTCTGCTTGAAATGATAGACAGCGGTGAAAGGGACGAAAAGATCCTTTGCGTACCAGCAAAAGACCCGCGGTATAAGGAAGTGAAAGACATAAAAGACGTTCCTGAACACATACTCAAGGAAATAAGCCACTTTTTTGAGCACTACAAAGACTTGCAGGGCAAAAAAACAGAAATTATAGGGTGGAAGGGAAGCATAGATGCAAAGAGAAAGGTGGTTGAAGCAGTAGAACTATACAAAAAGGAAATAGAGTGATGGGTATGTTCTACAGGCACGTCGTAAGGGATACCGTTCGCGTACCCCCTAACCGCCTCAAAGGGGATATAGAAAAGGTAGTTCTAGAGGAACTGAAGGGGACGTATGAGGGAACAGTTGATGAAGACATAGGCGCCATAGTTGCTGTAATA
>DQUH01000024.1 GCA_015662385.1 Methanobacteriota archaeon
CCCTCGCGAGTTCCGCAGCCTCCCTAGCGGTGGAGTGTTTCCTCTCCAGGGCGAGGCAGAGATCTGAGTGTGAAAAAGTGGAGTCGTGGACCAGGACGGTGGCCCCCCGGGCGTAATCGTGGACCACGGGGCGGGTGTCAACAGCGTACACTATTTTCCTGCCCGGGACCCTGTAGACCACGTCCTCTGGGCGCACCACCCGTCCGTTCCAGAGAACGGGCCTGCCCGCCTTGAGCTCCCTGACGAGGGGCCCTTCAATGCCGAGCTTCCTGACGGCTTCTTTGTCCGCTTTCACCTTTTCCGCCTCCTCGAAGACGTAGGCGTAGCACTCAGCGGTGTGGTCGAGACGGTAGGCGCGGACGGCGTAGCTCTCCGTGCGGACCAGCTCACCTTCTTCCACCCCGTGGTAGTGAACCGGATAATCGACGCCCGTTGGCAGCGAACCCAAGAAACGCTCTACGTGCGGGAGCTGGCGGGCGGGCGCCCACACGTGAAGGGGCTTATCACGGCCGTAGAGCGCAAGGGTGCTGAGAAGACCGGGGAGTCCGAAGACGTGGTCGCCGTGGTAGTGGGAGATGAAAACGTGGTCCACCTTCATTATGGAGCGCCCGCAGCGCATGAACTGGCGCTGGGTGCCCTCGCCCACGTCAAAGAGGAAGCCCTCCCCCTTGAACTCGAGGAAAACAGCGGGCAGTCCGCGGTCACGTGTGGGTGCGGAGGCAGAAGTCCCGAGAAAGGTTATCCTCATTTCCGGCATACGTGAACCCTCCTTGTCAGCCCGCCGTGAACGTACCAGCTGCCAACGTGGTCAACGCGAAACCCCGCCCTCTCGAGGAGGGGGGACACGTCCCTGTCCGCCACGACAACGAACCTCCTCCCCCTTTTAAGCGATGAGTACACGGACTCGAAAGAGTCGAGGTAGAGCGACCGGAGGTCGCGGGTGATCACCTTGGAAGACCGGCCGTAGGGGACGTCCGTCGCCACGGCGTCAACGCCCTTCAAAGGGATTTTCCTGGCGTCCCCCTTCATCACAGTCCCCGCCAGCCCGTAGTACTGGAGGTTGGCGAGGGCGCCGAGCACCATATCTTCCACGGCGTCGATGCCGTACACGTCTGCCCCCACCACCGCAGCCTCTATGAGTATCCCCCCCGTCCCGCAGAAGGGGTCCAAGAACGTTTCACGGGGCAGCACGCCCGAGAGGTTGACGAGCAGGCGCGCCTCCCTGGCGTTGAGGGAGGTAGGGTGGGGAAAAGGCCGGTTCTTGACGTCACGGCAGGAAAAGGACTTCGCAGAGATCTCGCAGGCCGGTGCCAGAAAATGGTAACGGCCGGCTGCCCGTACAACGAACACTGTTGTCTTGGGCGCTTTCAAATCAACCTTCCCGTCAAGGTACCAGCCCACCCTCCGGTTCAGGGCGGTGGAAACGTTGGAACGGACTGCGAAGGGCTGGTTGCGGAGGACGTACTCCTGCAGCCCGGACTCCCGAGCTAAACGGCCCACTTCAGAGAGCTTCTTCGTGGAGAACCAGAGCCTGCCGTAAACTTTGGTGTACGCGAGACGGGAATAGAAGCGAAAGTCGTCCGAGCTGACCGCAACGAACCTTTCGGAAACGGTGCGGTACGCTTCCCCCCTCCGCTGTGCGAGGGCTGCCACCTCCCAGCGGGCAAGGTCGCTCAACCTGCCCAGAAGGTAAAAGCCGATCACAGAGAAAGAAGGTATGGGTTGGAGATAAAAGGTTTAGCAGGTTATGTTTTTAGGTGGGAGTCCTTGACGATATGGAGTTCAAGACAACGGAAGAAGTGCAGGTTCCAGAAAAGCTCATAGACCAGGTGATCGGCCAGGAAAGGGCCGTGGAAATTGTAAAGCGGGCAGCGGTCCAGAGGAGGCACGTCCTGCTCCTGGGCTCACCGGGGACCGGGAAGAGCATGCTCGCCCGGGCAATGGCCGAACTGCTGCCGGCAGAGGGCCTCGAGGACTTCCTCGTATATCCGAACCCCAAGGACGAAAACGAGCCCATCGTAAAAACGGTCCCTGCCGGCGAGGGCAAAAAGATCGTTGAAAGAGCAAAGATAGATGCGGCGTCCCGCTACCAAAACATTTTCCTGCTTTCCCTTCTCTTGCCCATGGGCTTCTTCCTCCTGGTGACGCTGCTCTGGCAGGCAGGCGTTTACCCGGACGTCGTGTACGCGGCGTTCGTGCTCCTCTCGGGTATCATAGGCGTGGCTACCGTGATGGGCGTAAGACAGAAGTACCAGCCGGAAAACGTGGTACCGAAACTCCTGATCGACAACTCCGACAGGAAGACCGCCCCCTTCGTTGACGCGACCGGCGCAAGGTCTTCTTCCCTCCTGGGGGACGTGCGTCACGATCCCTTCCAGTCCGGGGGACTGGGGACACCTGCACACCTGCGCGTCGAGCCCGGCGCCATTCACAAGGCACACAAGGGCGTCCTGTTCATAGACGAGATCGGCACCATCTCTCACCGTGTACAGCAGGAGCTCCTCACGGCAATGCAGGAGAAGAAATACCCGATAAAGGGGCAGAGCGAGCGGAGCGCTGGCTCTCTAGTCAGGACAACGCCGGCGCCGTGTGATTTCATCCTCGTGATCGCGGGCAACTGGGAGGACCTCGAAAAGATGCACCCCGCACTGCGGTCAAGGATACGCGGCTACGGGTACGAGGTCGTCGTGAACGAGGACATGGACGACACGCCGGAGAACAGGAAGAAACTGGTGCAGTTCGTTGCCCAGGAGGTGCGCAAGGACGGAAAGATCCCCCACTTCACCAAGGAAGCCGTGGAGATCATCATACTGGAAGCGAAGAACCGCTCGGGAAAGAAGGGCAAGCTGACGCTCAGGCTGAGGGAGCTCGGGGGGCTCGTGCGCGCCGCGGGGGACATTGCCGTGGAGAAGGGCCATAAATACGTGCTCCCCGAGGACGTTTACGACGCCCTCGAGCGGGTGAAGACCCTGGAGGAGCAGGAAGCGGAGAAGATAGTACAGAAGTACAAGGACTACTCCATAGTCAGGACAGAAGGGTACGAGGTGGGCAGGGTCAACGGCCTTGCCATCGTCGGGGCGTCGAACACGGGGATCGTTTTGCCCATCGAGGCGGAAATCACCCCTGCACAGCCAAAGAACGGTGGAAAGATAATAGCAACGGGCCAGCTCCAGAGGATAGCAAGGGAAGCCGTCCAGAACGTTGCCGCGATCGTGAAAAAGATCGGCAAGAAGAACATAAAGGACTACGACATACACATACAGTTCATCCAGACGCCGGGGGGCGTGGAGGGCGATTCTGCAAGCATATCCATTGCCACCGCGGTGATATCCGCGCTCACGGGGATACCCGTGGACCAGAGCGTTGCCATGACCGGGTCCCTCTCCATCAAAGGGGAGGTGCTCCCCGTCGGGGGGGTGAGCGCCAAGATACGGGCAGCCCACGCGGCGGGCATCAAGAAAGTGCTGATACCCTACGCCAACAGGGACGACGTGGTACTGCCACCGGAAATCAGGGAAGAGATCGAGATAATACCTGTGAAGACCGTGGATGAAGTGCTCAAGCACGCCTTACAACCGATGCCCGAAAAGAAAAAGCTCGTCCTGGACATAAACAAAGTCATTGCCCCCCTGATAAGCCCGAAGGCGAACCCCGCGTGAACACAAAGCCCTCCGGGCTGGAGGGTTTCATGATCTCCCGGAGCACCGCCGTGGCGTAGGCGCCCTTGGGCAGGTAAAAAGAAACGACGTCCCCTGCTACCTTGAAGTCCTCCGCCCTCTCCAATATCTTCCTCCTGCCACCACCGGCAGCGTATTTCTTGAACCGCCGGAAAGCCGATAGGTCCACGCCCTCCGCCTCCAGAACCTCCCTCTCGATCTCGCCCTGCACGCCCCCAGAAGGCCTTTCCAGATAGCCCGGGATAAGGGCGGTGGGGACGCCGTGGAGGAGCACGTCCCCCTTTTCCGGCTGGACCCCGTGCTCCAGCCGTCTGGAAAGGATGAGGTTGAAGAGGTAAGACTGATAGGCGTGGATAAAAAGGGAGAACATCCGGGGGTGCAGCCGCCGGAGGGCGGTTTCAAAGCCCTTACCTGCAGCCAGGGCCTGCAGTATCACCCGTTCTGGCCGTAAACGTCTGGGGAAGTACTCCAGAGCCCTACGGAAGTCGCCCCACTCTTCCCCCAGCTGCTCCCTTGCCGCCCTCGTGACCTCCGGCTCGTAGGGGGAAGTGGCCGTCAAGTAAGTCCTGACTGCCCCCTCCCAGTCCCCCTTTACCATCTGCCTGCCCACGACGTGCGAGACGAAACGGTAAGTACCGAACCGCTGGTGGGCGAAGTAGTTGGGGAAACAAACCACCGGCCGGACCTCCCCCCTTGCACCCCTTACCCTCACGGTGAAACGGTTGCCGAGGAGGTTGCCCAGACGGAGGCGCCCCCTCGTGTAAAAGGGGGTGTGGAAAGCCATGTCGCGCAGACCGAGGTCCCGCAGGTCCCTCCAGCGTACGCCCCGGAGCGAGATCCACTGCCCGGTGAGGGCTTTCTTATCCTTGGTGCCCGCGAAGCCGACGTGCTTCACAGGTATTTTAAGTACCCTTGCGAGGCGGTTCACCGCATCAATGGTGTCCCAGTCTCTCTTTTCCATGACCGCCCACAGGTATTCCCCCGATCCCTCCGGGTCTTTCGGCGCTTTCTGCCCGCGGAGGACGAGCACCCTGGCAACGCCCGGCTCGTTCACCTCCTCCACAATGAAGTCCTCCGGCTTCTCCTTTATCCTGCCGCCAACACCGCTGTAATCTGTGAAATAGTACAGGATGCCTATTTCCCTTTCCCACTGGGGGGCTCCGAGCACAAAAAACAAGGTGGCGGGAAGGTAATATAAGCGGGTCCGCGGGGATTCGAACCCCGGACCTGCGGCTTAGGAGGCCGCCGCCATATCCAGACTAGGCTAC
>DQUH01000006.1 GCA_015662385.1 Methanobacteriota archaeon
CGGCGTGGCCCACCCTGCCCATGGGGTGATGATGCTTTCTCCCGTTAAATATCTTTTCAGGGGGCGCCTTTCCCCTGTACCCCTGACAGCCACATCTTCGCCACGACGTTCCTGACCACCTTTGCGGCGAGGACAGGGGTTATGTTCCCTTCCACGAGGGGGTTGGTCTCCACCACGTCAACGCCGACGATCTCGGCGTCTATGTTGTGCAGCCAGCTGAAGAACTCCGCCGGCGTTATTCCGGCGGGCTCGGGGGTGCCTACCCCGGGGGCGAAAGCCGGGTCGAAGACGTCCATGTCCACTGTTATGTATACCGGTTCGCGGAACTCGGTGGGCCAGCGCTCCCCCGCGCGGTGGACGTCCATTTCCTCGGCCCCCGCCCACTCCTCCCGCGTGCCGCTCCTTACCCCGAAGAAAGATATGTGCGCCCCCGTTTCCGCGATCCTCGCCGCGGTGCAGGCGTGGGAGTGCGCTGACCCGCCGTACTCCTCCCGGAGGTCAAGGTGCGCGTCCAGGTAGAGGACCCTCAGCTCCCCGTACCTCTTCTTCAGGGCCCTCACCGCGCCCACGGTGATGCTGTGGTCGCCCCCGATGATCACGGGGTACCTTACCCCCGTCACGACCTCCTCCACTTCTTTAGCTGCTTTTTTTGGGCACCCGAAGGGCTCCACGTCACCCATGTCCGCCAGCTGGACGTCCCTGACGTCAACGCCCAGTTCAGGGACGTACGTTTCTAATAAGTACGACGCCTTCCTCACGTGGTACGGCCCCTCCTTCGCCCCGGGCAGCCCCGAGATCACCCCCTCGTAGGGGACGCCCACGATCGTGATGCTCCCCCTCTCCCCTGCTCCGGCGAAGCGCATGGAAGAATAAGGGGGGCTCTGTAAAAAAGCGCTACGGCAGCACGAACCAGCGGGTACCCTTCTTCCCGTCGTGGAGCTCTATGCCTGCCCTTTCCAGCTCCTTACGTATCCTGTCGGCGGTCTCGTACTCCCTTCTCTCCCTGAGGTGGTTCCTCAGCTCCACCAGCTCTTCCACCAGTGTTTCTGTCCTCCTGTCCGTCCGCAGCTCCGGGAGCCCCAGTACGTACATCATCTTCCTGAGCGTTTCCAGGGTCTCCCTCGCTGATTTCTCGTCTATCCTGTGCAGCTTTCCAGAGAGGTCCCTCACCATCGCCATCATCGCTGCCACGGCCCCCGGGGTGTCGAAGTCGTCGTCCATCCTCTCCCCGAACCTTTTCATGTACTCCGCCGGCGAGAACCCTTCGTCCCCCAGTTCGTTGTCCTCGATGGCGTGGCGCAGCAGCTGTTCCGCGCGGTACACCTTTTTCACCGTCTCGTACGCCTGGCCGATCCCTTCCTCCGTTATGTTCATGGGCTGCCTGTAGGCGTTGGTCGCGTAGTAGAGGCGCCACGCGGCGGGGGGCGCCTTTTCCAGCGCTTCAGACCAGGTGATTATGTTCCCCAGCGACTTGCTCATCTTTTCCCCCTTTATTTTCAGCATGCCCACGTGCACCCAGTACCTGGCGAAGGGCTTTTTGCCCGTGAACGCCTCGCTCTGGGCGATCTCGTTCTCGTGGTGGGGGAAGATCAGGTCGTTCCCGCCCCCGTGGATGTCGATCTGGTCTCCGAGGTACCTCCAGACCATCGTGGAGCACTCTATGTGCCACCCGGGCCTCCCCTCCATCCAGGGCGCCTCCCAGTACGGCTCCCCCTCCTTCCTCCTCTTCCACAGCGCGAAGTCCCCCGCGTTTTTCTTGTGGGGGGACGGTTCGATGCGCACCCCCGTGAGCAGGTACTCCCTTTTTTGTTTGGAAAGCTTGCCGTAGTCCTCGAACCGGGAGATGTCGAAGTAAACGCCGTCCTCCGCCACGTATGCATACCCCTTCTCTATCAACGCCTGTATGAACACGTACATGTCGGCGATGGCGCTCGTCGCCTTGGGCATGATCTCCGGCAGGCGGATGTTGTACGCCTTCAGCGCGTCTATGAAATCGAACATGTACCTGTCGGCGATCTCCGCGAAGTGCACCCCTTCTTCCCCTGCCCGGCGGATGGTCTTGTCGTCGATGTCCGTTATGTTTATGACCATGGTGACCCGGTAGCCCCTGTGCTCCAGCCACCTCCTGACCACGTCGAAGAACGCGAAGGTGCGCATGTGCCCCACGTGGGCGCGGTCGTACGTGGTGGGCCCGCAGACGTACATCTTCACCTTCCCTTCTTCCACCGTCCTGAACTCTTCCTTCTCCCCGCTAAGGGTGTTGTACAGCCTCAGAACCATTTTTCCACCCCCTTTTTACAGAGAATGCAGGCAAGAATACGCTAGCACGGGCAAAGGCAGACACCCATCCCTACTACTGGGGGCCGGGTATATATAAAGCTGGGTGTTGCGGGCTCAGCTGAGGCTTTGCTCATCCTTCCCTCAGCGTAATACCTCTTCATCATTGCCAGAATGGGAGGAGTCCGGGGGGAGGGATTTGAACCCCCAACCTGCCGGTTTCTGCCCGTGTAGCAGGTTGGGCCCAGAAGCCAGGACTACAGCCGGCCGCTCTACCAGGTTGAGCTACCCCCGGATCCTTAAATCTATGGGGCCGTGAATTTTTAAATTATTTTACAGTCCGAAGAGCGTGAACTCCATGGTTTTAAAGTTTATGTGGAGCAGCCGGTTGCGCAGGGGGGACGGACAGCCCGTGAGCTCCCTTATCCCCTCCCCCGCCATGATGGACGCCACCGTGCCCACCCACGCGCCGAGCACCCCGTCCCCACGTACTTCCCTTATGCTCCCCGAGGGGATCTCTTTCCCCGCCAGAACGGAAACGAACCCAGTCCCTTCCCCCACGGACCCCGTTACTGTTATCCCCCTCCTTCTTTTCGCGAGTGCTTTTTTCTCCCCCCACCTGTCCAGACAGTCGAAGACGACGTCGTAGTTTTCAACGTCTAACTCATCCCAGCTGGCCACGAACCCCTTCACGTTCACGTCCCCGTTCAGCTCCCTCAGCCGCTCCTCCGCCACCCTTGCCTTGTATTTTCCCACGTCGGATTCCCTGTAGAGGAACTGCCTGTTCAGGTTGTGCTCTTCCACCACGTCGTTGTCCACCACGTGGACCGTGCCCACCCCCGCCACTACGAGCTCCACCGCCACGAAGCAGCCCAGTCCCCCTGCACCCGCCACCAGCACCCTGCTCCCTGCGAGCCTGTCCTGGTCAACAACGCCCGCCTGCCGGATGTATTTCCCGCCCATCCTATGACTGCTGGGAACGAAGAATAAAAACGGTTCTGTAAATGATAATCGTATAGCCCCGTGGTGTAGCGGCCAAGCATGCGGGACTTTGGATCCCGCGGCCCGGGTTCGAATCCCGGCGGGGCTACTTTACATTTCCTGCGCCGCCGTCAGTTTTTTCACCTGCGTGGGCCTGTTGCGGTCTTTATCCCTCTCGAAGACGTAGACGGTGCCCGTTGCAGCTTTCTGGAGTGCTTCGTTGTGGGTTATTACTATTATCTGCCTGAACAGGCCGTATTCCGGGAGCTTGTTGAGGATGTGGGTGAGCGCCTCCGTGGCGTCGGCGTCCAGGTTGTGCGTTGGCTCGTCGAGGATCAGCAGCCCCAGGTCTTTGGCCTTCAGGGAGGATATGGCTATCCTCAGGGCAAGGGCCGCGTCGTAGAACTCTCCCCCCGAGAGGACGGTTACGGGGACCCACCTGCCCCTCCTCTTCACTTCGAGGACGTAGTCGCTGCCCTCTGGCCGCAGCCGTATTTCCGTCAGGTCTTTTCTGGGGTAGAGCCCGCGCCACACGATGTTCAGCGCCTTGTTTATCGCCTTTATCCTCAGCTCCCGCACCCTTTCCCGCGCTGACTCTATGGCCGGCACCATCCTGTCCAGCACGTCGAGCACCGCTTTCCTCCTCTCAACGCTCCTCTTCTGCTCTTCCAGCCTCTCAATTTCTGCTTCCACGTCTTTAATGTCCTGCTCCAGCCCTTCTATCTCTTTCCTGATGGCCGATATTCTCTCCCTTGCAGACCTGAGCTCCGCTTCGACCCTCGCGCGCTCCTCTATAATTTTTCTGTACTCCTCCTCGGCACCCTTCACCCCTTCCAGCTCCGCCTCTATTCTTTCCCTCTCCTTTTCCAGCGCTTCTTTCTTTTCTTCCCACTCAAGGATCTCCAATCGCTTCTCAACGGCTTTCATCTCTGCGGCGATGCTTTCAGAGCTCCTCCCCGCGAGCCGGCGCTCGGTTTCTTCGATCTCCCTTTCTATCCGCTTCAGTTCTTCTTCCAAGCGCCTGACGTCTTCCCTTGCAGCCGACACCCTTGCCGCTTCTTCCTTTTTCCGCCTCAGTTCTTTTATGGAGGCGAGCAGGCCGGACCTCTCCGCGGTCAGCCCCTCTACCTTCTCCTTCAGGCCCGCCAGCTTTTCCTCCAGCTCCTCCCGCCTGCCTATGAGCTCCTCCAGCTTCGCCCTCTTCTCCCCGACCGCAGCCACTTCCTCCCTGAGCCTTGCCAGCCTCTCCGCCACTGCCCGTAGCTCTTCCACCCTCCTTTCCCCTGCTTTCAGCTCCTCTTCCAGGCGCTTTATCTTTTCCCCGAGCTCTTCCACCCTCCTCTCGTGCTCTTCCCTGAGCTCCCTTATCCTCTCCTCTCCCAGCTCGGAACCGCAGACGGGGCAGCTGTTCCCTCCCTCCAGCGCCCTGACGAACTCCCTCTCCCTCGAGAGTTCTGACCTCGCCCTTGCAAGCTCCTCTGAGATCTGCTTTACCTTTTCCCTCTCCTTCTCGAGCTCTTTTTCCACGTCTCCGTATTTTTCCACCAGCTCCCTCATTTCCGCTTCTGCTCTTTCCAGTACTTCGATCTCCCCCTTCAGCTCTTTTATTCTTTCATCGACGTTCCCCAGCTCCGCTGAGAGCTTTGCGTGGTCCCGGGACGCGGACCTCAGCCCCTCTTCAACGCGCTCGAGCTTTTCCTCCACCTCCCTGATCTTCTCTTCCAGCTCCACGGGGTCCACGTCTTCATGGCTCCCCTTTATCAGCCTCTGCTTTTCCAGCAGGATCCTTTCAGTTGCCCCCAGCCTCGAACGCAGGGCTGTGAGCCTGTCTTCCAGCTCCTTGACTTCCCGGTACTCCCCTTGGAGTTTCTCCAGCTCTTCCCTTTCGTTCCCGCTCGGTTCCCCCACCTCTGCCCTCAGCTCTTCCATCTTCCGCTCCGCCGTCTGGACCTCCCCCCTTACTTTCTGCAGCAGTGCCCTGAGGGCCTGCAGCCTGCCGTACCGTTCTTTTGTTTCTCCTGCCTTTTCTTCCAGCTCTCTGAACGCTCCTTCCAGCCTGTTTACCCTTGCTTCCAGCTCTTCGAGTTCTTTCACCTTGTTTTCAAGGGCAGTTGCTTTCCTTTCCCTCTGCAACGACAGTTCCTTCAGCCTGCCCCCGTAGTCAACGGTCTCCGCCCCCCGGACCCAGTCCCGCAGGCGGTTCCTCAGTGCCACCACCGCGTCCCTGACCCTCGAGAACTCGGACACTTCGATCATGTCGTCAACCATCTCCTTCCTCCTCTTGCCGTCCAGAAGGATGGAGGCCATCTCGTTCTGGCGGGCATACACCGAGTCCTTGAACATCTTCCCGTCCATCCCGAGTATCTCCACGATCTTCTCGTCCACGTCCCTGGGCCTGCTGGTTATTACCTTCTCGCTGCCCTCAAGGCGCGCGTCCCTCTGGCCCCTCCTGTCGAACCAGCGCTTGACGGTGTACGTCTTTCCCCCGTGGCTGAAGCTAAGCTCGACGTACCCCTCTTTCTCCCCTTCCCTGAGGACCTTCTCGTAGAAACCCTTCTTTTCAGGCGGTCCGAAGAGCGCGAAGAATATCCCTTCCAGCACGGAGGACTTTCCCGCCCCGTTTATGCCCACGATTACGTTCGTCCCCGCCTCGAACTCCACCTCTGTCCTGTGGTGGCTCTTCCAGTTGTGGAGCACGACACGCCTGATCATTATGCATTTATAAGCATCGCCCAACATAAAAAGCTTTGAATGGCAGGGGAGCGTGGAACGCATGCGGTTCGTTGCAGATGCAATGCTTGCACGGCTTGCCAGATGGTTGAGGATGATGGGCTACGACACCCTCTGTGCAGCGGATATGCCCGTGGATGACGACGACCTCCTCAACATAGCCCTTGACGAGTCCCGGGTTCTCCTGACGCGCGACCGCGGGCTGTACGAGCGTGCGAAAGCCTGCGATCTTCCCGCGGTTTACGTGGAGGCGAAAGACATAGTGGACCAGCTCGCCCAGCTCGTCAGGGAACTAAAAA
>DQUH01000016.1 GCA_015662385.1 Methanobacteriota archaeon
CTCCATAATGTCCTTCTGTATCCTGAGCTTCTCTTCGGTAGACCTGTAGAGGTAATAGGAAACTGCAAGCACGAAAGAAAACATGGCCCCAAATATCATAACGTAGGGCGTAAGGTCCTGCCCCTCCAAGTAATAACTGAGGCGCTCCTCGGGCATTGCTTCTATGCAGTCTTTTACGTTGGAAGGGGTACAGACGCCCGCCTCCACCAGGAGTTTTTCAGGGGTTACGTCGAGGAGGGTGTGGAGGTAGTACGATGCGCCGGCGCCCATTAAGAAAATCGCCAGCGCCTGCAAAGCATAACGGCGACGTTTCGCGGAAGCGTTTTCCACAAGCCTGTCGGGGATTTCCGGGGCGGTATACGCCCTTGGACGTTTAGAAAGTATGGACTTGGCAAAGTAGTACGTCGCAATGGGGAGAACGACGTTGTAGAGGAGAACCATGGCAAGGGGGTTCGCCAGCGGAGTGTCCGGGGAAAAAGCAGCCCAAACGGGTATGATTATGAACAGGAGCAAGGGGAGGAATATGCCCAGGTAGAACAGCTGGATGGAAGGCATGTAAAGGGAAGAAGCGGCGGCAACCATCCTGTTCTTTACCCCTTCCACCGCCTCGCTAAGCGCGCCGTCAAGCAGCACGTACCTCTTGGCGTCGTCTGCCTCGAGGAGGGAAGTCCTTATACGCATCAGCGCGTGCTTGAACTCGTCGGAGTACCGCCCCAGCCTGTACGCAATCCTGTCAAGCCCTTCCTCCGCGGAGCGGTACATCCCGAGCTGTACGTCCCAAAGCATCTGTTTCAGTTCGTTGGCCAGAAATCCTTTGCCGTGTTTAACGGCGAAGGATATTGCTTTCTCGAGGTTAGGAACGAGTTTCATGGAGAGGACTATGTTGCCCACAACCCTTAGGGATGGCAGAAGGTCTGACTGGAAAATTGATTTTGCCACGGATACCGGGTAGGACATAACCGAATAGTATGCACCCACCGCAAAAAGAACCGGTAAAGAGAGGATCACCCAGAAAAGGGGCTGGCCCGTTGCCTGTTCCAGAACGTCAAAGTCTATTGGCCAAGAAAGGTAACCAAAGAAGTAAAGCAGGAATGCGGAGAAAACCGCCCCCAGAGCGGCTGCGTACATTGCGTACGTCTTTGCGGCGGAGATAACTGCTTCAGGGGGTATGTCCCACCCAAGGAAATCAAGAGCAGCTTGAAGCTCCTTTGGGACTGCGCCACGGTATGGGTTTCTCTCGTACGCCTTGCGGCAGGTCTCTATGAACCCGCTATAGTCCTTTGCGCTTTCTCCGCTGTCCTCAACGTCTTCATCGTGCTCTCTACGGTAAAAAACTTCGTATATCCTCCCCGGACTGAAACCGGTGCGCCTATCCTTTTTTCGCCTCTTTCTTGGCAAGTACATCCCTCTTCAGGAATTCTTCCACCCAACGTTTCCACTCGTCCAGGACCCAACTGTAGTCCACAGATCCGAACTGTTCTATACTCCTTTCTTTAAGCAGAAGGAATTTGTTGTGGGCAGGCACCGTGTAGGTCGCCTCAAGTAGCTCGGATACGCCGTGTTTGTTCTTAAGATCCACTAAATACTGCTTTGTATATGCCCGCGCCCGTATTTCAGCCCAGATGTCTTCATAACTCAACCCGCGCAGGTCCATTATCTTGGCAAAAAGATCGGATTCTTTGATCTGGTCCTCCAAGAGCAAAAGCTCGTCCTCCTTTGCACTGTACCGCATCAGGTCAAGGAAGCCCCCTTCTTCCAAGGGGTCGCTTTTCCAGTGCTTGCGTATTTCCGTAATGCAAATGGTTCTCCTGTGGCGGCGCAACGACCCGGAAAAGCGGATCGGTGCGTTCACCACCACGATGTCCGTCGCCTTAAAGGACGTGGTAGGGACGCCCAGGTCGTTCACCACCCTGTCCCAGACAGAGTATGCAGAGTCACCATGAATGGTGCCCATCACCACGTTCCCCGCAGCACCAACGCGCATAGCCTCGTAAAGAACCTTCGCTTCCCTGGAGCGCACCTCTCCGATTATGATGGCTGAGTCACCCAGCCGCAGGGCCGTCCTGAGGGCGTCTTCAGGGGGAAGCTCACCTGCGGACCCCCCTCCGATGGGGCTCTTAGTTTTCAGGCGCTGGATGTTGTACCCCAGCCGTTTTATCTCGGGAACAGGGATTTCAAGGGTGTCCTCCTGCGTAAGTATCCTCTGGTTCTGGGGGATTTCAAGTATCAGAGAGGTCATAAGGGAGGTTTTTCCTGCACCGCGGGACCCGGCAACGAGCATGGTGGTCTGCGCATCCACGAAAAACGACAAGAGGCCTGCTGCAAGAGGGGAAAGCATCTTCCTGTCGATAAACTGGGGAAGTGTCCAAGGGGTGGGCTTGTGGAGCCGGAAGGCAAAGGCGATTCCGTCAGGAGAGAGGGGGGGACCGATAACGGCAACACGGGCGTACATGTCCGGCAGATCGTAGTCAAGCACGGGGTGTGCCTCGTCAAAGGGCCTGCCACTCATGGCGCGGAGCTTGGAGACGAAGGAGCGCGCCTCTTCGTCAGAGAATACTATGTTCGTCTGGCACTGCCCGTGTTCCGAATGCACCACATATATGGGTTTCATCCCAAGGGGCGAGTCAACATATATGTCCGTTAGCCGCTTGTCTGAGAGCAATATCTCGAGAACGCCGTACCCCACGGTGTGGCGGACGAGAATCCTGGCAAGGTTGGATACATCGTCACTACTGAGTTCAACGTCGTATTGCCTGGCTACGTCCCGGATGGTGTTCTCGTAAAGCCGCAGGAACTGCTTACGACTGGGCGCCTTTGAAGACAGGATTGCGTTTTTTGGAGCGTACTTTGATACCAGTTCCTTTACCTTTTCCATGATGAAGTACTGGTCGGCAGGCAGGGAGTACTCCGGCAAGTATACATAATACAGTGGCTCCACGTGATCCGGGTGCTTATATATTATTACCTCGGCGTCCCCCACACTGTACTGGTCCTGTATCTCCAGATCCTCTTCAGAAACAGATATGAGGCGGGATCCGAGAAAAGACGGTTTGAGCTGTGGCTGAAAAACAAGGGAGTAGAACAAACGGCCCCGGGGGACTTTTTTCATGCGGACCATGTAAGCACGGGCAGAAGAAATCAGGGAAGCCGTATCCATCAGGAGTTTTATGCGCTCCAGGACTTGCAAATACTTCTTATAACACTCTTTTACGGAGTCCGGGGCTACCCGGTACCTCTCCTTAGCCTGTTTTATCAGCCCCAATAACTTAACATACGCAGCAACAGGGTCGGAGAGCCACAGATCATGGGTTATCTTAACGATCATTGCGGGGCCGTCACCGAGGGCGTCCTCGCACCCCTCTCCAAACTTGACGGATGATAGGCTCCAGAAGCCCTCCTGCTCGAAACGCCTCGCAATTTCCGCTATCTCTTTCAGCATTCTCGTCTGCTTCTCATCATATATGTGATCATATATGTCAGATATGACCAGCACGTCCGCGTCAACGTCCATTAACGTCTCAACTACCCTCCGCATAACCGACGGGTAGTCGGCAATAGACGCCCCTTCACCCCAGTCCCTGGCGTCTATGTATAAGTACTTCTTGCCGCCCACGTCACGGATCCTGTACTCCACACCTTCAAAAAGCGGGCGAAATATATATGCGTTATGCATGAAAAGAAGATCTTCCTAGCCCTGGAATTTCTCTTCAAAACGGTGTTCACTTTCCTCTTCCTGGAAGCACTTCTTTACCCGTACCGCCAGCCCATCACGGAGGCGTTCAGCGAGATCCTTCGCGGTAAAATCAGCGGTAACTACAGCGTAGTATGGGAGTGCACCGCGATCGACGAGGTCCTCCTCCTTGCCTCCGCGCTGTGGTGGTCAGGGGGGCCAATAAGGGAAAGGGTTGTAAGCATACTACTCGGTGCCGCAGCGGTTTGGTTGTACAACGTAGCGAGGATCGTAATACTGGCACACTACCCCAATCAAACACTCCACGACGTCCTTTTCAGGTGGGGGGGTTTTGTCATAATACTCGGGGTATATTACGCCCTCACCAGGCAACGCATAAAAACAGGATAATAGTATAAATTAAACATGTCTTCTCCGGGTGGACTTGCGGAAATGCTCAGGGATGTTTACCGCACGTTGGAAGACAAGTTTTACACCCTGCTGGACTGGCTCGAAGACCACAACATCCCAGCTTACCGCGTCCACGACTGGCTGGAAGACCACGGCATCCCCCCGTTCCCGGCGTTCCTATGCGTTATGTTCATCGCCGTATCCGGGATATTGATCGCCCTAACATCCGCCGGTGCCGAGACGTACACGGCTACGATACTCGTCCAGGACAAATCGGGAAACCCGGTCCCAAACGCACGCGTAGTTCTGGAGCTGGAGAGTGGATACACCCTTTCCCAGAGGACTGATGCCAGCGGTTACGCATATTTTTTGGAGCTACCTGAAAAGCCCGTATCCGTATCTGTATCTGCCGAGGGGTACGAGTCCGTAAAGAAACGGCCCTTAACAGAGTCTGAAGCCACCATAACGCTAAAGCCGTCACCGAAGAAGAAAATGGAGGTATGCATACGGCCTGTTGATTCTGAAAACGGCACCCTCGCGTCCGTGAGCATAATCGGCGTGTATGATTACCGCGGGACCAAGGCGAGTAAAACGTTCAAGCTTGACGAGGTTTACGGAGTATACTGCGCCGAGTTCCCAGATGGGACCACGGTAAAGGTTAACATCGTCGGGGGGGACTACAAAACTGTTGAAAAAACGGTTACGGCCCCGCATCCCAGAGAGAACCCCTTGGAAATAACGGTCTACCGCAAAGATACGAAGGCGGGGCTGGCACCCACCACGTACAGGCTTGCCGTCCAAGTACTTTATGACGGTGAGCCGGAGAAAGCGAGCGTGAGCATAAAAAGGGAAAACGGAACGAAAATATTGTCCACAAAGCAGACCGGCGATGACGGGCGCGCCGTACTGAACGTACCCTCTGCTGGTAAATACATTGTTGAAGCTGTGTCAAGCGGGAAACACAGGGGTAAAAGGGCGGCCAAGAAAATAACTGTGGTTGACAATACAGAGGTCACAATAGACCTTGCAAAAGAAAAGGGGGCCACAGGCGAATCCGGCACCTTGAAGAAAGTTACGTCCCGTCCCA
>DQUH01000058.1 GCA_015662385.1 Methanobacteriota archaeon
AGCTGAGGGGCCCGTACTCTTCGTACGTTTTCTTTATCCACCACATTATCCGTTCCTTCGACTCCCTCTTTATGGTTCCCCGCTCGTATTCAAGCCCGTCTATCACCTCCTCCCACGTGAACTCGCCCCTTAGCTTTGTGTACCTGTCCACCACTTCTTTCAAGATCCTCGCTTCCCAGAAGCTGATTGCCGGCAGGTCCACAGAGTACTCGCCGTTTTCGAAAAACGCCCAGCCGAGGGCATCCCAAATCTCCCTTTTCTCCTCCTCGGTGTATTTTATTTCTGCCAGTCCCGACGCTATGCACTGCGGTTCGTCAAATACGGAGAGGCAGAGGTCGCATTTGAAGGCTTTCCCTTCTTTTATGGTTATCGCGCTATGGGGGCACGCTTCAGCACACTTGCCGCAGCCGTTGCAAAGGTCGTATTCCACGGCGAGCACGCCCTCTGCTATCTCGTATATTGCTCCTTTCGGGCAGGCCGTCACGCAGGGGGCGCTTTCTGGGCAACAATGCCTGCAATTGCTGCTCTCAAGCTCGTAAGGGCATACTTCTTTCAGCTTGTTCTTAGACTCTACCTGCATCCCAGCTCAGCTCGTCCCCTATATTTACTTCCCATTTCTTTCTTGCGTCCAGCTCTACCACCGTTGCACAGCCCACTTTGACGGTTCTCCACGGTTTGAGTATTTTTTTATCTATCACCCTGTTGTTCTCATCAAGGCAGAGCAGCAAGATGGGGAAAAAGCAGAAGAAACCGTGGAACGTTGCGTTCCCTGTTTTTGGAAAAACGAGGGCTCCGTCGTAAGATTTTCTAAACATCAACCCGATACCGCGCCTAAGAAGGCTGTCCGCCACATCTACCTTGGGTGTAATTACCCGCCCCTTTGTGCGGTTTACCAGCACGATAATATTGTTTTCTCTCTAATTTAAATCCATGCTAGGGGTACTTTTTGACCTGGACGGGACGCTCATTGATTCCATAGACTTGCACCTGTACTCTTTTCTGGATGTTCTGGAGGCCCTGGGAATTCCAAAAAAGCCGGGTTTAGAGGAAGAATTTCGAAGGCAGGTGGGCAAGCGGTTTGTAGACATCGTACGGTCAATTTACCCGGATATGGACGAAGCTACGCTCCGGGAGGTCCGCAGGTTAAAGTGGGAGTTTACGCCGCGCTACGCACACAAGATCCGGGTGCTCCCCCATGTTTACGACACCCTTGACGCGCTCTACGGAAAGTATCCCTTGGCCCTCGTCACGTCTTCGTCCCGGCGCTTCGTAGATCTTGTTTTTCAGCACACGCGCCCTTCCTTGAAAAAGTATTTCAGCGCCGTCGTTACCGCGGAGGACGTCGTTAGGGGCAAGCCCGACCCTGAACCCTTCCTCCTCGGTGCTAAAAGGATTGGTGTTGACAGCGCCGTGGTGGTGGGGGACACGGATTACGATCGGATTGCGGCGGAGAAGGCTGGTTTCCGTTTCGTCCACGCCAGGGAGATGGAAAACTTACCGAAAATTTTGGAGAGCATCCGGCAATAAAAACGTTTGTCGGCAAGGTGGTTAAACAGTGCTGGATGTACGGGAGCTACACGTTGACGTGGGCGGAAAGAGGGTATTGCAGGGTGTTTCGCTACAGGTGTCCCCTGGAGAGCTGGTAGCACTTGTGGGGCCCAACGGTTCCGGTAAGTCTACCCTCCTCCGTACCATAATGGGCGACCCACGGTGCGCGGTAGTTTCCGGCAGGATATACCTTGACGGGGAGGACATCACAGGCCTCCCCCCCAGCGAACGCGCCAAGAGGGGGCTGTTCCTTGCTTTCCAGTCACCTCCAGAAATCGAAGGCGTGACTTTGGCCACACTGCTCCTGAAAGCATCTGGCAGGGAAAGGGACGCCACGGCCTTTTCGGATCTTGAGAAGGTGGCATCCCGCGTAGGTCTAGACCCCTCTTACCTCTCCCGTTCCGTGAACGTGGGTTTTTCCGGGGGGGAACGTAAACGTTCGGAGCTTCTTCAGGCCCTGTTCTTGGACAGGAAGTATTTGCTTTTGGATGAGGTCGACAGCGGTGTTGACGTTGGCGGGCTCAAGAAGTTCGCTGACATCCTCGGGGATCTACGCGGCACAGGTAAGGGAATCGTCCTTGTCACCCACAACCCAGACATTCTCAGCTCTGTTACAGTAGACCGCGTTGCCGTGATGCGGGGCGGGAAAATAGTGCGCGAAGGGGGCCCCGAAGTTCTGGAAGCGGTGATGCGGGAGGGTTTTTGATGGTCAGCGAGTACGTTGTGCGCAGCATTTCAGAGGAGCACTCCGAACCGGAATGGATGCTCCGCTTCCGCTTGCGCGCCCTGAAGCTCTTCTACGAGCTCCCGGAACCTGCCTGGCTAAGGGGAATGGACCGCCTTGACCTGGAAAACATTGTCTTCCACTCTGGGCCCGGGACGCGCGTGGATTCGTGGGAAGACCTGCCGGAAGACCTCCGCCGGGTTTACGAGCGCCTGCACATCCCTGAGCAGGAGAAAGAATACTTGGCGGGGCTGTCAGCCACTCTCGACAGTGAAACGGTCTATTCGGAGGTTGCGGATAGGTTCAGGGAGATGGGCGTTGTCCTAGAACCGATGGACGTGGCTGTCAAGAAGCACCCGGATACCGTCAGGAGGTACTTCGGGCACATTTTTCCCGTGGCTGAGCACCGCTATGCAGCCCTCCACTACGCCCTCTGGTCTGGCGGCGTGTTCGTGTATGTGCCCCCCGGCGTTAGTCTTGACCTGCCACTGGAAGCCTTCCTGTACATTTCTGGTGAGCTCAGGGGCCAGTTTGAGCACACGCTCATTGTGGCGGATAGGGGCTCCAAGCTGCACTTCATAGAGGGTTGCTCCACCCCAACGTTCCGTAAACCCTCTTTCCACAACGGC
>DQUH01000050.1 GCA_015662385.1 Methanobacteriota archaeon
CACGGTCATTATAGCGTCAGAAAGGTTGCCACCAATGCGCACAGCCCTAAGTATGCTGGCAATTGCTCGTCTCACGCCTTTAGACTGCATGCGCGCCGCTAGGTTCGAAAGGGCCATCTCCGTTGACTTGCCCTCGTCTATCTCCCACAGGGTCCTCTTAAACTCCTCGGACAGCACGCCGTAATCCGCCTCCGCCACGGCCCTCATGGCCTGATAAAGGCCCATACCGGCACGTATCTCCACTGCAAGGTGGCGCAGGGCAAAGGGGAGGTACTTCTCCGCAGCTTTGGAGCGCTGTTTTGCCCGGTTGCGGGGGTACGACTTGCCGAAGATGTAGACAAGGGCAAACACGATGATTGCCGTAAGGACGGGGCCCAAAACCGCGAGCAGACCACCAAACTGCAGGAAAATGGGGATGGAGACTACAAAAGAGAACAGCGAGAGAATGGTCGCCAGAACAAGTATGAGCGCCAGGTACTGCACACCCGTGAAGGGGAGGTTTGCAGAGTACAGGTCCCAGTCGAGGGATTTTATGAACTTCCGGTCGGCAAACTTCTGGATGAGCGCGTCAAAGAAGTTCCTAAACGCAAGGTACACCCTGCCGATAAACCTGACAAAGGGGGAATCGTATTCCACAAGGTCCTCCGGAAACCCTGAAACGGCGAAAGTGGGGGAGAGTAAGTCTTTTATGTCAATTTCTTTGTCGCCTAGCTCGTCGTCTTTAACGTACGCCCCTTCTTTCTCGTATTTTTCCCTCATACGGTTAATTATGTCGTCAACACTCTCTATCTGTTCCTTCCGCCCCTTGAAAAGTGTTCTTTTCTTTTTAGGCTCGGAAACAAAGTCCTTTATGTCGTCCATTCCCCCTACTTCTTTCGCCATTTCTTTTCAGCCTCCATATAGTATTCCTGAATTGCTTTTTTTACGGAAGCCATGTCGCGTTTGCCCGACTCCAACAAGCGTTTGATAAACGACTCGCGCTCCATCCATTCGTCAATAAGATCCCCGACGTTCAGCCCGGTAAACTCAGAGAGCTTGTTAAAATAAGATATGTTGTCCTCTATCTGCACCATCTTGTCGTCCGCGGCGTTCCAAGAAAATATGGTGAAAACCTTCGGTTCGTGGTTTACGTCGCGTATCTCCGCCAGCTCAACGATCCTACGGATGGTGCCCTTGCGGCGGTCGTGTATGCGGTTCTGGACAACAACAAAGTCCAGGGCTGTAGCCATCACCTTCGGTACGTTCATGGGCGGCGACATTATACGCACCATGGTCTCGTCGGCGCTGTTTGCGTGGATCGTACCCATGGACCCGTCGTGACCAGTGTTCATGGCAGTGAACAGGGTGGCAGCCTCCTTGTGGCGCACCTCACCAACGATTATACGGTCGGGACGCATGCGGAGGGCGTTTTTCACCAAGACGTCCATGGTTATCTCCCCAGTCCCTTCAATGCTCGGCGGCCGCGTTTCAAGGCGTACCCAGTGTTCGAGGGGGAGGTTCAGCTCCGCTGTGTCCTCTATGGTGATTATACGTTCGTGAGCGGGGATAAATGCTGCCAAGACGTTCAAAGTGGTGGTCTTACCCGAACCGGTACCACCGGAGACGAGTATGTTCGCGGGCTTTGCGCCCATACCGTCCACGGCCATCCAGAGGAACGCAGCCAAGTGGGGGTCAAAGGTGCCGAATTTTATGAGATCCACGATGGTGAAGGGGTCCTTCCGGAACTTACGGATGGTTATGGTCGAACCGTCAACAGAAGCTGGGGGGATCGTTGCGTTCACACGGGAGCCGTCTGGCAAACGGGCGTCCAGCAACGGGTGAACGGCATCAATATGCCTGTTAACCTCACGGGCTATCTTCTCGATTATGTTCCTGATCTCCCGGTCGTTGTAAAACACAACGTTCGTTTTACACATGCCGTATTTCCTGTGGTACACGTAGACAGGGCGGTTGGGCCCTATCACCATTATTTCTTCCAGTAGTTCGTCTGCAACGAGGGGATCAAGTAGACCGTAGCCGGCCATCTCGCGCACAACGATCTCTGCGTAGAACCCGCGCTTAGTACGGGGGATGTTGAGGTCAGGAACGTTGTCTATTATTTCCAGAACTTTTTGGCGGTAAACGTTTTTCCTCGCCTCAATATCCCTTATCTGGGACGTGGTAAGCGGTATGAGTCGAGAGGCTGCTTCTTTAAGCAGGTTTATGATCCTCCTCTCGCCACGGGTAGGCCTCGGGACTGGAACGACGTACCAGTAAAGGGGGTCTCCGACAACGCGGTATATCTTTACTTCCCCGTATTCGTCAACGAGGATCTTTTTGCGTCCTTCGAGCGCCTTGTCCTCCGGCTGCTGCTCTTCAGGCTTTTCCTTCTTTTGTTCTTCTTTTTTCT
Organism: Methanobacteriota archaeon; assembly: GCA_015662385.1. GTDB lineage: Archaea > Iainarchaeota > Iainarchaeia > JAADDC01 > JAADDC01 > SZUA-1452. The sequence continues at coordinate 2,390 of DQUH01000050.1, forward strand.
TTTGCTCTTCAATTTTTTCCTGTGTGTTTCTGTCATCCTCTGGTTTATCTTTTGTTGACTTTACCTCCTCTATAAGATCCTTAAGGTAGCCCACGAACCATATACGGTGATTTCTTATTTAATACTAACGATTCCATTACACCGTGGTACAAGGGATATGCGTCCGCTGCAAGGGGCGCCTCTGGTGTGGCCTTGGGAAGTGTAAGGTACTGGAACAGAGAAAAAGACTGCTGTCGAGCGTGCCAAAAACAAAGGAAGTGTCCGCGCCCACGCCCCCGGCGGTGTTCGTAGGGTGGAAGGGGTACCCGAAGGTAGAAATAGCGCCAATGGGTGCCCTCAAACAGCCAGAAACCGCTGAAGACCCGAAAAAATGGCTAGAGATGACCATAGAAGAAATACTGGATATCAGAACATCGATGGTACGGCCCGTTTTCAGCTTAAAGGCCCGCGCTGCAGCAGACCCCTGCGGGCAACTTGCCGTGGTGCACGAACTCACAATGAGCAAGGAGCCCGTGGAGATAGAGGCAAAGCTCGAAAGGATACCAAAACCAGAGGTAAAGTTCGGACACGTTCTGGCGCCAATGGGCCCGAAAGCC
>DQUH01000014.1 GCA_015662385.1 Methanobacteriota archaeon
GAAGTGCTCCGGCCGGGATTTGAACCCGGGTCTCGGGCTCGAGAGGCCCGAATGCTTGGCCGGGCTACACCACCGGAGCACCTGGGGTGATCTTATGTATGGGGGTACAGAAATGTTTTAAAGCTAGGTGGAGTTTGGCGATGGGCTACTCGAACTCCCTCAAACGGCGTACAATTTCCCTCGGCTCCAACTGCGTAGTGGCCAAGAGAATCCCTTCGTTCTCTGCGATCCTCTGGGCGACAACATCCGGCGTGGTTATACCCTGAAGGACAACCATTGCAGGGACTAGGTCAATGCAGAACCTCCCGATCTTCAACGCGATCATTGGGGACCTGCCGGTGGTGACCCCTGTGAATATCAATGCCCGCTGAGGGGTAGAACCAAATATCTTCATGTACTCGTGGACGCTCACATCGGTTATGGTGCGTATTGAATCTATGAGCGTATAACCGAAAATTTTCGTTGTGGGCAGGTGCTCCTCATGGGTTATAACCTTTGCATCTATCTTTTCCACAAATTCCTCGGCATTCATGGCTGTGTAGAAATCGTGGTTCTCGAATGGCGCACGGTCATATCCTCTTATGATCTGGCGTTCCAGCTGCTTAACTATTTTTCCGCCCCTGCGCTTGTCAATCTCTATTAGAACGTTTACCAACCGTCTTACAACGCCTATCCCCGGGCTTTTACGCCGGCCGCTTTCGTAATCGGAGATCGTCGATGGGGAAACGCCGAGCTCCTGCGCCAGTTCTGCTTGGGAGACCCCAAAAAGCTCCCGCCACTTACGCATAGAACTGCCAGGGTCCTTGGAGAGCACGATCTCGCCCGCTATTATGAGGGCCAGTTTGTCCATCAAAATAAAAATGGACAACGTAGTAAAAAACTTTTGGCGTTTGACGTAGTCGTGTTAGCACATCACCGCTAAACGGAAAGCACCGTGGCACCCACGCGCCGGGCGGTCTCATCTAGTTCAAATATTTTTTCTTTTGGAGCGTCAACGCGAATAACGTTCACGTCTTGCTTCCAGGTAATTTTTATCTCCCGGTCCTCCATTACGAAACCCGCCGTGGGAAACTTCCGGAGAAAAACGTCTGCTACCTCCGACGCTCGTTCTCCGGGGAAAACATACGTGACGCGGGAGATTTTTCTGCCACCCATTTTTTCTAGCGCCTCTGCAATGTTGTTCTCACTCATAATCACCGGCTTCACTGTAACGTCGCCCCTGGATGAAAAAACAGCGTCCACGAAACGCACAACGGCGTCGTCCTCGGGGAAGAGGTAGTAGCGGTACGACCTGTACCTTTCAAGGGCCGAGTCTATTTCCTCTATCAAACAGTCGTATTTTTTCATAAGCCCTGCAATGGCCTCGTATCTAGCCTTCATCTCTTTAAATACGGGGAGGAGGTCCTGCTCGCGAACGTACTCCTCTGCAACGCCGTCCAAGTTTGGCGTACTGTTGATAATCTCCTGATAGTCCCTAAACGCCTGCTCGAGGGACTCCAGCGTGGATTTTATTTCAAAACTCTCGCGCAGGTACGTATTCAAATAGTAAATGCCCATCTGCAAGCGGCGCAGGGCATCTTTCAGGCGGCCCAAGTCTTCTTCCATTGTAAACTATCTGGCGTTTTCTGTTTTAAAAATATGGAGTGATCATAAAACCATGGCGGAGAAAAGGCAGGAATCAGACGATAACAAGCCAAGCGTTTACGAGGTCCTTTCACAGCATATTGGGGACGTCCACTACTGTGTTTTCAAGTTGAAAGACTACTTTGATAGTTTGAACGATGTGGTCCACTACTACCTCGACAAGTTCGGGCCGTACCTCCCCGTGCGGGAGCGCACAGACCTGGCGATCCTTGCGCTGGAGGCGGACAAGCTCCACATAGAGCTCTCCCGAATCGTTTACAACATGCAGGTTTTACGGGCGCGCGCACAGGTACACATAGACAGGGGCACAGTAGAGGATTTTTCCGTGCCGGATGAAGTCGTAGAGGAGCTGTCCAATGCCGTCAAAGAGATCGAGCAGAAGGTCTACCGGTTTGCGGACCACCTCAACGCGTTCATCCACCAGATAATAGAGACGGCGCACAGGGAGGGAATCGCATGAGGCTCAGCAGTTACCACCTGTCATCAACGTTCAGTCTGGGACGGCCTCATCATCGCCGGCTCCCGCCCCCTAAAGCGTGATATCCAGTTTTTCTCCGAGCTTTGGGGCGAAAGCTCTGACACCCTCCTCCTCGTTCAGCTCCTCCGCAAGGCGCACTGCGTTCTCTTCGTCCCCGTGAACAACAACAACGTGGGAAGGGTTTACCCTGCGCACTATCTCAAAAAGTTCTGAACGGCCGGCGTGTGCTGAAAAGTCGTAGCGCTCCACCTTCAACTGGGCTTTGAATTCGTAACCGTCCGCCTCAAACACCCCCTCTTCAAGGAGCCTGCAACCGGGGGTGTCTTCCATGAGGTAGCCCGTAAATACAACCTTTGATTTCGGGTCGTTGCGCAGTGCGGTTATATAGAAGATAACCGGCCCCCCCTGCATCATCCCCGCCGTTGCGACGATTACGCCGGGCTCTTCAAGGGCGCGCTTCCGGTCGGATGATGTCCTTATCCAATTTATCTTCCGTACAATCCTTTTCAGGCGCCCGGGGTTGGTTATGTATTCTGGGTGGCGCAGTATTATTTTCGTGGCTTCCCGCGCCATGCCGTCGAACCAAATGGGGGCGTCAACCCCGTAAGATACAAGTACATCAACGATTTCCTGCGCCCTGCCCACTGCAAAAACCGGCAGGACAACAAAACCGCCCTGATCCAGCGTTTCTTTAACCGACTCCACGAAACGCTGCTCTAAAAGCTTTCGCGGCGGGTGGTCTTCGTCGGCATACGTGGACTCCATTATCAGAACGTCAGCTTCAACCCCCGTCAGGTCCGCGCCGTTGTGGAGCCGCGTGCTCTCGATCTTAAAGTCGCCGGTGTAGAGGATTTTTCCTTCCGGCGTGTAGAGCTTCACAAAGGCCGAGCCGGGTATGTGCCCCGCGTCATAAAACTCAAAAGAAACCTCGGGGGTTATGGGGACCATCTCGTAGTAGCCGTAAGTAGTTGTAAAGGACTCCGCTTCCCTGATGTGGTCCATAACGTAAGGGGGCTCTATACCCTTTTTCTTCGCCACTTTAATCATATCTTTCCAGAGCAGGAGAGAGAGTTCTTTGGAAGGGGGTGTCATGAACACGTTGGCCTCAGACGCCTTGAAGTAGTGGGGCACGTAGCCGGTGTGGTCGAGATGGGCGTGGGAGACAACAATTCCGTCCACTAATCCCTCAAAGGGCAGGGGGAATTCAGGAACGGTCTCGGTAACTTTGACGCCGTAATCAAGCAACACCCTCGTTTTCGAAGCTTCAACAAGTATCGCACTCCTGCCGATCTCTCTGCCAGCCCCGTATACACCTATTCTCACTTTACTCGCCTCCTATATCGGTCGTAAATGTCCAAAACAACATTACCAATTAGAAACGCTAACACTAGCATAGTAAGGGTTTCAAACACGGAAGAACCTCCTGGCGTTATCCCAGGTGTTCTTGATAACAGTACTTACGGAAGTTTTTTTAACGTCTGCTATAACTTCAGCCACTTCTTTTACCCACCACGGGCGCGCCTCCCTCCCGCTGAACCGCACAGGCGCATCCGTTTCAAGTAAGATGAGTTCCATGGGGACAACGTCCACCAGCGCGCGGTACGCCTCGTAGTGCAGAACCGCGGGCCCGAAGGAAAAGTAGATGCCGTGATCGATAGCGTTGAGGGCGTCATCCAATGGGCCGGAAAACCAGTGCAGGACGGCGCGAACGTCCCGCCCCACAATCGCATCCACCACCGGACGGTGAGCGCGGCGGGAATGGACGATCACGGGCAACCCGTACTCTTCAGCCATGCTCAGCTGTCGGAAAAAGAATGTCTTCTGCCTGTCTTTCTCGCTTCGCGACTGGGCAATTTTGTAGTCAAGACCTATCTCGCCGACCGCTACAACACAATCGCGGTTCAGAAATGCGGATAGCTTGTCAATTTCAGTTTCTGGAAGTTTCAGGGCGAACTCGGGGTGAATCCCCAC
>DQUH01000001.1 GCA_015662385.1 Methanobacteriota archaeon
AATAAAGGAAAGAAAATTTAAACCAGTGCTGTAAAAAGCGCCCGGGCCAGGACTCGAACCTGGGACCTGCCGGTTAACAGCCGGCCGCTCTACCAGCTGAGCTACCCGGGCACCAAATACAGGTTAAAATCAGTTTATGTGCTAAACCTTTAAACCCTTTTTGAAGTTATGGTGCGCTCCAGTTGATCCACATTGGAAACGCATATTAATCCGTCCATGCAGTTTGCCCTTGGTACGACCACTGGGCCGTCAAACGCGGAAGCCTTTTCATTAACGTGGGTTACAGGCAAAACGGAGCCGTCAGGCCCCAGACCCCCAGTAAAAGCATAGTTGCTAATATCATGGTCAAAGCTAACGGCGAAGATTCCAGCATATACTGCCAGCGCTACAGAACGCCCGTCTAAATATTCCGGAACACCGCGAACCCGCAAAAGAAACGACTTTCCTTGGTTGCCGTGGCGGTGTTTGAACACGTCTCTCGCAGCAGCAACAGCTTTTTGGAAGTCTACCCCGTATATGTTCCGCGAATCCAAATAAACAGAACCTTCTCCGGGGATCACACATATTTCCAAGGGCACCACCACACCGGCATGGCCGTCATAACCCAAAGCATTCACAACACCGCAGCGCTGTCCCGTTGTCCGGGGGCAAGAGGAAAAAAGCAGTACTAGTAAGAAAAGGGCTGCGGCCACCCACCAGTAACGCATGGGATCACCATTATGAGCGGGTGGGCACCTGCGGGTGGACGGGTCCCCGATCCCGAGCTGCTCTTCCAGCTACCCTCCGGCCTGCGCCCCTGCCAGCACGGTGGCGCTGAGCCACGGTTGCTCCCTTCCGGGCCTGGCCGATTCACCCAGCGCCACCGCCCAGCAGGACAGGCCATCACCGGTTGCTGGAAGATTTGCCCGGGACTGGAACCCGCCGCCCCGCAGGTATCGGCCCCGGCATAAGCGGGTTTCCGGTTACAGGGGACCGCTAACCCCCCGGCCTGCCCACCCGTTAGAAACTGGTCGTTTACCGTTAAAATAAGATACTGTCCAGGCAATTATACATAACGACCATTATGGAAAATATCTCAAAAACGGAAAAAAACACAAATATACATAACCGTCAATCGCCGTAATACCCCGGAGAAACCTATTTAAATAGAGAAAGCACAAATTTAGACGGAGATCAGCCCAAGGAAGGAGCCTCGAGAGGTGAGTAGTGGTGAAGTCGATTGTGGAGGATGCGCTGAGAAAAAATACCTCGGCCCCGGCAAAGTCTGAGGACTTCGGACAGCCAAGGATCGTTGTTATCGGTGCAGGGGGCGCCGGGAACAACATGATTAACAGGATCGCCCAGATGGGCATAAAAGGCGCTGAGCTTATAGCCGTAAACACGGACAAGCAGCACCTAGCAATGATATCCGACGACATAACAAAGATACTTATAGGTCACAGCGTCACCCGCGGACTGGGGGCAGGAGGTAACCCCGAGATAGGCCGTAAGGCTGCAGAGGTGTCCCGCCAGTCCCTAGAACAGGTGCTGGAGGGTGCAGACCTCGTTTTCGTCCTGGCTGGCCTCGGTGGCGGTACAGGAACGGGTGCAGCCCCCGTAATAGCCCAGATTGCCAAGGAGCAGGGAGCAATCGTCGTTGCGATGGTTACGTACCCCTTCAGGCTCGAGCGCGCGCGCATGCACCACGCCGACGAGGGGCTGAACGAGCTGACAAAGTACTCTGATACTGTGATAGTCATAGACAACAACAGGCTGCTGGAGATAATACCAAACCTGCCCCTAATAGATGCGCTCAAGGTGGCTGACGAGGTTATTGCAAAGACGATACACGGGCTTACCGAAACGATAACCCAGCCGTCCGTGTTCAAGAACATTGACTATGCAGACGTAAGGGCTGTGATGAGTGCCGGTGGCCTGTCTGTAATATCCGTGGGAGAAGGCAGGGGGGTAAACAAGATCCACGACGTAGTAGAAGATACGCTCAAGAAAGCGTTGATGGACGTGGACGTCACGGGTGCCACAGGCGTCCTCATACACATAACCGGCGGGCCAGACCTGACACTGGGGGAAGCGGCGTCCGTTGGAGAACTGCTGACTGAACAGGTGGACCCGAAGGCAACAGTGGTCTGGGGGGCGCGCATCGACCCTAGCTTCCAGGACAGAATACGGGTAATAGCCATATTCACAGGGGTGACGTCTCCCTTCATACAGAGCCCGGTAGGGAAAAGCAACGCAGCCAAGAACGGGATATACGGCATAGAGGAAGACATCCCGGGTCTCGATTACCTTCGCTAACCCCTTTTTTATTTATTTTTAAACGAACCACGGCAGCACGTTTACCACGAGAATGGCGATGGTGAGCCATAGTATTAAACGGTACGCGCACGGCTGCCCCAATTCTTCGAAGATTGCCTTATATATGTGCCCGCCGTCGAGGGGGGGCAAGGGAAGCATGTTTACCAGCCCGATCATAAGGTTCAAGAAAGCAACCCATGAGAGGATAGATATCAGAAGGGCTGCAGCCCTGTACCAGAGCGGTAAAGGGGCACCATAGGCGTTCTCCACCCCCACAATTCCAATATACCCCTTCTCTGTGTTTATTACAACGTTAAGTTCTTTCCCGTCGCGGAGCACCTTGAGTTCAAGGGGTACGTTGGCCTCTGCCTCACGCAGGGGTGCGAGCACCTTGAAAAACTCGGTTACACAGTTTACGGAGTTGCCGTTAATTTCCCGGATGACATCGCCGGGCATCAAGGTCCCATAGGCGGGGGATTCTATGACGCCACCGCCCACGTCAAGGGTGGGGGGGACGTCATGGATGCGCACACCGGAAGAAACCGCGCAGGCGTACGTTGACAGGTAATTGGAAAGGGGCGCAGCAAATACCAATAACGCTGCAAATAGGGCGAACACCAAGAGGTTTGCTACGGGACCGGCGGAGAGCACGCGGGCGCGCGACAGGGCGCCGGCCCGTCTGAAAACCGCTTCATCGGGTTCAACGTACGCACCAATCGGCAGTAGCCCAAGGGTTATCAGCCCTCCAGACTTTACGGGGATGCGCTCCCGTATTGCAACAACGCCGTGGGCACCTTCATGGACGATCAGGGCTACAATAAGGGCTATTACACCTTCAACAAAGGGGATGTACACGCTCCCCACGCGCACCCCGGGGAGAGCGGGGGCTATTCCTGGGCTGGGCTGTCCGCCCGAAAGATAGTCGAGGACGATGTTGCATGCTGTCGCCCCCACTAGGAAAAGGGCGTACCCACCGAATCCGAAAAGCGTTACGAAAACAGCACCAAGCAGAGACGAACCTACAAACGACCCGCCCAATGCAGGGAGCAGTACAAAGGTAAATAACACGTATCCAAAGAACGCGAGAACAGCCTGCTTCCTGTGCTTTATAAAACGCCACGACAACAAGGGACCCACTACAAGCGTAACTGCAACGTCTGCATAAACATCCCAGGGCGCCCGGGACGAGAGCTCCACGATTTTCCTCACTAGCCAGTCCCACTGCCACATATAAAGAATCCTCAAACGTTTTTCGCGCCTGATGTAGCTGGCAACGGGTACCGTGCAAATAACAAAAAGCAAAACCCAGGCTAGTGAGTTCACTTTTTCTTCCCCCAGCTGAGCCGAACAACATCGCCCAACGTCAGTCCCGGTGATGAACCTTCAGAAAGCGGATATTCCCCACCATCCTCCTCTACTTCCTCAAAAAGGGTTATTTTCAACAGCCTTTCAAGCCTGCGGGCCAGGTCGTCCGTGGGGGTGAGCTCGCCTTCCTCCACCCTGCGCAAATAACCCTCTGGGACGCGGAGCTTCTTGGCAAGGTCCTCCACAGTCATGCCTGCGCGCTCCCGTGCTTCACGGATCCTCCGGCCGTAGTCAGCCACGAGTATGACTTCCTTCCCTTCTGAACTTGCCTCGCCGCCCCTTTGCTCCCGGACGCGGGTGTGTCCCTCCCGCACCTTCCTGATCACCGTCCCGCGCTCCGCACAGTCGGTGCAGGTCACGAGCCGCGCACCCTCTATTTCCACAAGGTACCCCCACGCAATTTCACGGCCGCAGATCTCGCAGTGCATACCCTTAAAAGGAAAAGCAAGGTTATATAGGATTGATGGTTGAAAGCGAGAGTAGTGGGAGGAGGGAAGACCTCGAGGTGTACCTTTTCAAACTCCAGGAAGAGATACGTGCACTGCGTAGTGAAAGGGCAAAACTGGAAAGCCACACCTTCCTGCTTCAGAAAAAATACGTGGAGCTGAAAAGGGAGTACGACCGCCTGGTTCAGCCCCCACTGATGGTGGGGACGGTGGTGGACGTACTGCCCAACTACCAGGCTATAGTGAAGAACTCCAACGGCGTAACCTTCCTTGTCAACGTGATGTCATCCATTTACGACTCCCTGAAGCCCGGGCAGAGGGTGGCGCTCTCACAGCAGACGCTGGCCGTGGTGAGCATCCTGCCCGACGCCAAGGACGAGCGCGTAAAGGCGTTCGAAGTAATCGAGCGCCCCAAAGTCACGTACAAGGATATAGGTGGGCTGGACAGCGTAATAAAGGAGCTGAGGGAGGTTGTGGAGCTCCCCTTAAAAAAACCGGAAGTGTTCAAACGCATTGGCATCGAACCCCCGAAAGGCGTGCTACTCTACGGGCCGCCGGGGACGGGAAAGACGATGCTGGCAAAGGCAGTGGCACACGAAACGAACGCCACATTCATCCACGTCGTGGGGTCCGAACTGGTCAGGAAATTCATAGGGGAAGGCGCCAAGCTGGTAAGGGACCTGTTCAAGATGGCAAAGGAAAAGGCGCCGGCGATCGTGTTCATAGACGAGATTGACGCCATCGGGGCTGTGCGGACGGAGGCCTTGACCGGCGGGGACCGGGAAGTCCAGAGGACGCTCGTGCAGTTACTCGCCGAACTCGACGGGTTCAGGCCCCTGAAGGGAGTGGCAGTGATGGCTGCAACGAACAGGGTGGACATCCTGGACCCGGCACTGCTACGTCCAGGCAGGTTCGACAGGGTGATCGAGGTACCGCTCCCAGACGAGAAGGCAAGGTACGACATCCTCAGGGTCCTGACAAGGAAAGTGCGCCTGGCAAAATCGGTGGACCTTAGAAAGATTGCAAAGGTAACAGCGGGGGCGTCCGGTGCCGACCTCAAAGCCATCGTTACGGAAGGGGGGATGCTCGCCATCCAGCGGAACCACCGCAGTATAAAGGAAGAAGACCT
>DQUH01000073.1 GCA_015662385.1 Methanobacteriota archaeon
ACCCTCGTGAAGACTACCCTCGCGCCCATGTTCGCCTACCGCAACCTGAAGGTGCTGGGGTGGATGGGCTACAACATCCTCGGCGACTACGACGGGCAGGTCCTCAGCCACGCGGACAACAAGGAGAGCAAGGTCATCAGCAAGGACAGGGTGCTTGAAAAGATCCTCGGCTACTCCCCCTACAGCATAACGGAGATCGCCTTCTTCCCGAGTCTGGTGGACAACAAGACCGCCTTCGACTTCATCCACTACCAGGGGTTCCTCGGCGCGAAGATGAAGTTCTACTTCATATGGGACGCGGTGGACGCCATCGTTGCAGCCCCCTTGGTCCTCGACATTGCAAGGTTCCTGCTCTTCGCCAAGAAGACGGGGCAGTACGGGGTGGTGAAGGAGCTGGCCTTCTTCTTCAAGAAGCCCATGGAAACGGACGTGTACAACACCCACAGGCAGTTCGAGACCCTCGTGGAATGGTATAAAAAGAACGGCGGGGGGTAGCTCACCCCTCCCTCTTCCTCATCAGGTAGATCGCCACGTCCTCGTTCCTCCTTATCGCTTCCTTCACATCCTCTGCGTTCTTCTCGCACCTCAGCAGCGTCTTCCAGGAGTACAGGTGTTCCCTCTTGTGGAAGTCCGAGTTGGCTATGTAGTTGTACTTCTTCAGGCCCACCGAGTTGAAGAGGTCGTCCCTGTTGGCCACCTCCCACGCGTCGAAGAGGTCGCGGAGCCTGTCCTGGTGCTCCCAGAGGTACCACGACAGGTGCCTCTCGTCGGTCTTCTTCTTGTCGGGGTGCGCGGCGATCACCAGAGCGTTCTGGTCCTTGACGAGCTCCACGATCTCCTCCACGGGGAGGGTGGGGTCCACGTACTCTTTCACGTCTATGGCAAGGATGTGGTAGAGGTCGTGGTTGTTGGTGATCTCCGTCCCGGGGATGAGGAGCATGTTGTACTCCTTCCACGCCCTCTTCTGCTCCTTCCAGAGGAGCTTCAGGTAGTCCTTGAACTCGTCCTCGCGCACCGCCTTAACAGGTTCGCCGTTCCTCTCCCGCTCCCTGATGGTGTGCTCGTCCAGTATGTGGTCGGTTATGGCTATCACGTCAACGCCGTGCTGCCCGTAGAGGTCCACCACCTCTCGAAGGGGCAGCTCCCCGTCGCTCAGGGTCGTGTGGATGTGGAAGTCGCAGAGGAGCCACTCGGGAGCAGGGCACTTCCTGTAACCGTTCTGGCCGGGCATCGATGTAATCTGGGGGGAAAGCTTAAAAATGCTGAAGAACGCCGCTGTAACAACCCTGCGGGGGTACATAATGTGCCCGGCATACGTATTTGAAAGGTGTGCCCGCCCCCGCAGACGGGCAGTCCTTCCCCCGGCTTACGCACCGGCAGGTCGTACCCGCAGGACGTGGGGCGGGCGGTCAGCCGTCGCTCACGATCATCACCCGTCAGCGCAGGCTCGTCATCATTCCGTATAAAAATGGAGGGTTATCAATAGAAAGGGGTCAGCCCTGCCTGGGTTCATCACCCGTCAGCAGTGGTTAAGTTCATCATCCCTGGGAACCGTTCTACCGCGCCCCCGCAACCGTTTCGTACCTTTCAAGGTGGCGGTTGATGCCGCAAACGCTAAGGTAATGGAGGAACAGGCCGATACCCCAGAACAGCACCACAAACAGCGAGTACTTGAGGTACTGCGGTGCAACCAGGACCTCATATATGATGTCCGCGACGTTGACCATCACGTAAAACAGGAGGTGGTAGGTGAAGCTCCTCTTTACAAACTCCCTTACCGCATCCCCCAGCGCCTTCCTGTACCCTTCCTGGGATTCCTCACCGGCCACGTCCCCTGCGATCGCCCCGTGCTTTTCCAGGCTGTTGTCCAAGTACCGGACGCTGAGGTAGTGGCAGAACAGGCCGACGCCCCAGGGCATCGCCACCCACAGCAGGTACTCCCAGCAGTCCCTGCCCGACAGGACCTCATACATGACAAACAGGAGGTTGATCATCACGTACAGCAGGAAGTGCAGGGTGAGGCTCCACACCACGTCCCTCTTTACCGCTTCCGCCAGCGCGTTCCTGTACTCCTCCAAGGGTGCCCCGCCGGCCATATATCTTTATACTGCTAAGCAGATATATAAACCGTCCCGCCGGAGGAGGCGGGGGCAGGCGGTGAAAGGATGCGGAAGACGAAGAACCCCGAGAAACAGGTGCTGAGGATCATCAGGGACGCCGACGTGGTCCTGGAAGTCCTGGACGCGAGGTTCCCAGACCTCACCCGGCTGCCCCAGTACGAAAACCTTGCAAAGAAGCTGGGAAAACCGGTAATAATCGTGCTGAACAAGGCGGACCTCGTGCCGAAGGAGTGGGCCGAGGACTGGAAGAAGATCCTCCAAAGGGAAGGCTTCCCTGTAGTCTTCGTCTCCACGAAGGAGCGCTGGGGGACGCGGATACTGAGGAAAACAATAAAAAGCGTCGCGCCCAAGCTCCCCGTTGTTGTGGGGGTGATAGGCTACGCCAACGTGGGCAAGTCTTCCCTAGTAAACGTGCTGAAGGGCAAAACGGCAGCACCGGCTGCCCCGGTACCCGGGTGGACGAGGGGCGAACAGCTAGTGAAGATCTCAAAGAAGATCTACCTGATGGACACGCCGGGGATCATCCCCCTCACAGACCCCGCCAGGCTCGTGCTCATAGGGGCGTACGACCCCAACAGGCTGGA
>DQUH01000036.1 GCA_015662385.1 Methanobacteriota archaeon
TATGGAACGCGGTAAAAGAGATGGATTTTGACGTGTTGCTAGCAGACGGCCACGGACGGTTACATCCCAGGGGGGCAGGGGAAGCAACCCATTTCGGCGTGGTTCTAAACGTTCCAAGCATAGGGGTGGCGAAAAGAAAACTGGTTGGTACAGAAAACGGTGAACGCGTGTTGCTCAACGGGGAACACGTAGGCTGGAAGGTGGGCAAAGCATACGTCTCGCCGGGAAACAAAGTGGATGTTGATACAGCCCTTAAAATCGCCACGGCTTTCTGGAGCAGCGGCAAGCAACCTGTACCTCTGGTGCTCGCCCACAAGCTCGCGGTGGATAAGATGCGGGCTGTCAGAAAAGAAATGCAGGGTTTTTCACCATAATGCCTTTTATAACATTTTGCCTGCGGAAATTATAAACAAGGTACGAAATACTGCAAGGGGATGATCACTTTGAAGACAGTCGTTGAAAGGGCTGTTAAAAGGGCTCGGGCCGAACAGGCGGAAAAAGACAAAACGAAGAAGGATGACGACCTGGAGGCCTTTATGAAAGAGGCCCTGCCCACCATTAAAGTCGTAGGTGCGGGGGGTGCGGGGAACAATACAATTGCCCGCCTGCACGAAATGGGAATAAAAGGTGCTGAACTCATTGCAGTCAACACCGACGCCCAGCAGCTGGTTTATACGCCGGCGGATAGGAAGATACTGATCGGGAAACGCCTGCTCAAGGGGCTGGGTGCTGGATCCGACCCCCGGTTGGGGGAACAGGCAACGCAGGAAGACATCGAGGAGATAAAAGAAGCCCTCAAGGGCGCTGATTTGGTGTTCGTCACCGCCGGACTCGGTGGCGGCACCGGGTCGGGATCGGCCCCAGTCATCGCCGAAACTGCGCGGGAGCTCGGGGCCCTAACTGTTGCCGTGGTCACCCTGCCTTTCTCGTCCGAGGGGAGGGTTCGCCTCGAGAACGCGATAACGGCCCTTGCAAAGCTCCTCAAAACAGCTGATACTATAATTATCATCCCCAACGACAAGCTTTTGGAGATCGCCCCGGACCTTCCGATAAACGCCGCGTTCAAAGTATCGGATGAGATCCTTGCAAACGCAATAAAGGGAATAACGGAGATGATTACAAAGCCGGGTTTGATCAACCTGGACTTCAACGACCTGAAAACTGTACTTGCTAAAGGGGGGCCCGCGGTGATCGGTATGGGAGAGTCCCAGAACGACGGGGCCCCGGAAGACCGCGCCCTCGAAGCTGTGGAAAACGCACTTGCGTCTCCGCTGCTGGATGTGGACATAAGTGATGCCACCAAAGCCCTTGTAAACGTAGTCGGCGGCGCGGACATGACGCTCAAGGAAGCTGAAATGATAGCGGAAGCGGTAGCTTCGAAGATTCACCCCCACGCCCATATAATATGGGGGGCGATGATCGATCCGGAGCTTCCAAAAAACATGATACAGACGATGGTCGTAATATCCGGCGGGAAGATCCCGTACCTGCAGGAGCTCCAGGAAATAGCTGAAAAGCGGTTGAACCTGGACATCGACTTTGTAGAATGAAAGAATCGGTAGGGGGCCGTTATGGGCCTTAAAGACACAATAGAGCAGTACGTGCGCGTCCTTCGGCTGGCGAGAAAACCCAGTTGGGAGGAGGTAAAAAGAACTGCAAAGATCACGGGCCTGGGGCTCGCGGTGTTGGGGATCATAGGCTACATCATCCATTGGGTGTATTACATCATCACGAGCATGTGAGGGTGGGAACATGGAGGAGCAGCAAAAAACACATATATGGGGGATCAGAACCACTGCAGGGCAGGAAGACGTAGTAGCAACGCTTCTGGCCGAACGTTCAAAAAGAAAGATGGCTGAGGGGGAGCAGGGCCTCCTGGCAATTATCGTTCCGCCCCAGGTAAAGGGGTACGTGCTGGTGGAAGCGGCAGACGAAGTTACCGTGCGCAGGATAATCACCGGCGTACCCCACGTCAAAGGCGTAATAGGTGGGGGGAGCATGGATGTTTCTGAAATCGATGCTATGCTCGAGAGCAAACCGATAATGGACGAGCTCAAACCGGGAACTATTGTAAAGCTCATTGCCGGGCCGTTCAAGGGCGCAAAAGCAAAAATCATACGTATTGACCCCCAGAAAGAAGAAATTACCGTGGAGCTCCTCGAAACAGCCGTTAAAATCCCCATAACTGTTGAAGCTGAAAATGTTAGGGCGTTAACGGAGGGAGAAGCATGACCGTAGAGCTGAAATTCCTTGTCCCCGGAGGCAAGGCGACGCCGGGTCCACCCATAGGGCCGGCCCTCGGACCACTGGGTATCAACGCAGGCAAGGTAGTTGCAGACATTAACAAAGCTACTGCAAAGTTCGCCGGTATGATGGTGCCGGTTACGCTAAAAATAGACCCTGCGACAAAGGAGTACGAGATAATCGTAGGGACTCCGCCTACCAGTGCGCTCGCCCTCAAGAAGATCGGTAAGGAAAAGGGGGCCCAAAACCCTGGAAAAGAAGTGGTGGGCGATATTGCCCTTGCCGACGTAGTGGAAATCGCAAAACAGAAGATGGAACAGATGAACACAAGCTCCTTGAAATCGGCGGTCCTCACAGTTCTTGGGACTCTGGTGTCAGCAGGTATAAACGTCGAGGGCAAGTCTCCAAAAGAGGTGCAGAAGGCAATAAAATCAGGGGAGATCGAGATTGAGGGGTGAGATTTTTAACAACTTCCGTACTAGTTGCAAGGTAAGGCCCCGCCACTACCGCCAGAGGCGGGAGGGGTTGGTGTAAATGGCACTGGCAGACAAAGAAAAGTTTAAAAAAGCAATAAAAGAAGCAAAAGAGAAGGCAAAACCGCGGAACTTCGTCGAAACCGTGGAAATGGCTATAAACTTTAAGAACATTGATTTCAAAAAGCCCGAAAACAGAATAGAAGTCCAGGTAACGCTGCCAAAAGGTAGGGGGAAACCAGTCAAGATCGGTTTTTTTGCTGACAAGGCCCTTGCTGCCGAGTTAAAAAAAGCAGGGATCGTGGATAAGATAATCACAAAAGAAGAGCTTATGAACATGGACAAAAAGTCTGCAAAAAAACTGGCAAAAGAATTCGACTTTTTCCTTGCCGAACCGTCCCTCATGAAGGATATTGCACGGAAAGTGGGTGCAGTCCTGGGCCCCAGAAAGAAAATGCCCCGTCCTGTACCTCCAAACATTAAGGCAATAGAAGCCATGGTTAAAACGCTAAAGAACACGGTAATCGTATCTAACAAAAAGGGGAAGTACCTCCCAGTGGTCCACGCGCCGATAGGTACTGTGGAAATGTCAGAGGACGACTTAGCAGAGAATGCAATGGCTGTGTATTCAGCAGTGCTAAGGAAAATCCCCAGCGAACAAAACATCCGATCCGTATATGTAAAAACCACCATGGGGCCGGCGGTAAGGGTGATATGAGATGGTGCGCAAGAATATACTGAAAAAACAGAAAGTCGTTGAAGAGCTCGCGGAGATGTTAAGTAATGGGAAAACAATAGCAGTGGCAAGCATCGAGCTCGTCCCCGCAAACCTGATGCAGAAAATACGTCGCGAGCTCTCGGGCCAGGCAAAGATCAAAGTAGTCAAAAACCGACTTCTGTTCAGGGCACTTGACAAGGTAAAAGACAAAGTGGAAAATGTGGGGGAGTTAGAAAAATACGTTGCCGGCCAGACCGCTATAATAGTAACAGATATGGATCCGTTCCGGCTTTTTAGAAAGCTAAAAGAAATGAAGGAATACGCCCCCGTCAAAGCAGGTCAAGTAGCTCCCGTAGATATCATAGTTCCAAAGGGAGTTACCCCTGTACCAGCCCCCATGATCGCAGAAATCAAAGCCGCCGGCATCCCTTCAAAAGTGTCTAAAGGCTTCGTAGAGGTAACCGAAGACTACGTGGCGGTGAAAGCAGGAGAGGTTGTGTCAGCGAACATTGCGTCCGTACTGGCGAAACTTGATGTTAGGCCCGTGGAACTCATGGTAAGAATAAACGCTGCGTGGAACGAAGGGATGATATTCCCCCGCGACGTGCTCGACGTGTCAGTGGAGAAAGTACTGGAAGACATCCGCACAGCGGCAGCACACGCGCTGAACCTGGCTGTAAACACCGCATACCCAACAAAGGAGAGCATAAAGATACTCCTTGCGAAGGCGGGCATGGAGGCAAAGAATCTTTCCGTCAACACGGGCTACGTTACGAGGGAAACTGCTCCGCAGATCCTTGCAAAAGCGAGGGCGCAAGCCCTGGCCCTGGCATCCAGGCTGCCGCCTGACGCCTTGGATGAGTCCACAAAAGCCCTTGTGGAATCCGCCGCAAAGGTTGATACGTCCAGTACTACCCAAGACGAGAAAAGTACAGACGAAGAGGAGGAAGATAAAAAATCCGAAGAAGATGCTGCCACTGGGCTCGCATCTCTTTTCGGTTAGGAGGTGAGGAAAGATGGAATACGTGTACGCTGCCCTGCTCCTGCATGCGGCAGGTAAAGAGATCAATGAAGAAAACATAAAGAAAGTGCTGGAAGCTGCAGGAATAGAAGTAGATGAGGCACGGGTAAAGGCCCTTGTAAGCGCCCTTGAAGGGGTGGACATAGATGAAGCCATAAACCAGGCAGCAGCAGTCCCCGTAGCTGCAGCACCAACCGCAGCAGCCGCCGCAGCACCAGCTGAAGAAGAGAAGAAAGAGGAAAAGAAAGAGGAAGACGAAGAGAAGAAAGAGGAGGAAGCTGCTGCAGGCCTTGCATCTCTGTTCGGGTGATCTAAACGGGACGCAAAAAAGATGACGCGGTGTTGACAGCCCTCCTCCTAGAGTACGTTAGCCACTGGAACACAGAACTTGTTTACCTTCTTTTTCTTATAACTTTTCTGACGGTGGGGGCAGTATTCGTCGCGAGTGGGCAGGCGGACAACGTAATCATCGCGTACGAAGGATACGGGTTCAAGATTACTGTAAGAGTGCTTGACACCCTGTTGGCGGTGCTCGCGGTAGCATTTCTTGTTTTCATATGGGCGCAGTACAGGAGGGAGAGCCTTGAAAATTACCTGCGGGAGATCCTCCGAAGACGTTATAAAGAATAAAATCCGTCTTCATAGCATGGGGCGGGCGGTAGCACTCCTTGGACTCGTACTCATTCTTTCAAGCGTGGGTTATGCTTTTGAGGCGAATATGTACGTGTTCGCGGTAACAGATTCGGAAGAGGGTGTCCCCGCAACACTCGCGGTAAGTGTGCGACCGGGAAAGGGGGACATAGCCATAGACCTGGGGAAGTCAATAGTGGGTGAATCAACGCAGGAATCCGTAAGGGAAGCGATAACTGCTGCAACCAGACTCGCAGGGGCGGACAAAAACAAGTACGATTTTTTCGTAAAGATCGATTCCCCTGCAGAAAAAATAGACGGGCCATCTGCAGGGCTCGCAATAGCCCTTGCAACTTACGGCGCGCTGAAAGGTAAGGACGTACCTGATACCGTAAGCGCCACGGGGCAGATAGACGCAGACGGTACGGTGTACCCCGTGGGAGGAATCTTCCCGAAAGTAAAAACAGCCCACGAAACTGGTGTGAAACTCTTTCTAATACCCGCGGGTGAGAGGAACGTTCTGGCAAAAATAGAAGAAGAAATAGAACCAGGCATAGTCAAAACAGTCACGAAGATCATAGATATCACAAAATACGCCAAACAAAAATGGGGTATGGACATATATGAGGTTGAGAGCCTTGAAGAGGCTGTAAAAATAGTGTTCGAAGGGGAAAGACCCGAGCAAAATGCGGTAAAAAAAGCAACAGACATACTTGAAGAGTTCGCCCCGCCCCCTGCAAACGTTTCTAAATCCAAAAGTTTCAAAAACATGGCGGAAAACCTGGTTAAAAAGGCTAGGGGCGTAATTGAAAACGCTAAAAGCTGTAATCTTACCCTCAAAGACCGCGAGCTTGAAAAAGCTCTGAGAGACTCTTTGAAAACGGCAGACAGCATGGCGCGGAGGGCGGCAGCACTCATAGATAAGGGATATTACTACACCGCTGCAAATTATGCTTTTCTAGCGGTGATCGATGCGGATACGTATTGGAAAATATGCGAACACCCGTCAATACTTAACCCAAACAGCATCGCGTTTCAAGACCTGTTACAAGATACGGAAAACAAGATCAAAACGTTGGAAACACAGCTTACGGACGCAAACATCAATAAAAACAACTTTGAATGGATTGGAGCAGCGAGGGATCGGTTCATAAGGGCTAAGTACAGCTTTGAAACCTTGCGGGCGGGCGAAGCAGGAAAACTTTCCGGGGGCCCAGCACATATCCGAAAATTAATATCCATAAGAGAATGGCTTGACAGCGCGGAAGAAATGTACACCTGGGGCAAAAAGATTGAAGGTCCGCAAATAGGCGATCTCGGGGAGCTAGCAAAACAAGCGATCATCGCGGTGGAAGACATATCTGAGATGGTCGACATATCCGATGAATCGATCCATGAGCGCATAGCGTGGGCAAAGACGGCGTACAACATGGGCTGGTATTACACGGCAGCTCTGGAAGCAGCGAGCGCGAAAGGGCTGGCCTTCGGAAACGTAATAAGTGATAGGAAAGATCCGGTAAAAGCACTAAATGAGCTCTTCAACAACCCCTTCGAACCGGTGGGGATCTGGGACGAGCTGTACCAGAACCACGCGCTTTATTATTACGAAGCCGCAAAGTTCTACAAAAAACAGGGGAAGGAAACAAAGGCAAAAAACATGGCAAAAACAGGGGTCCAGCTCTACTATATGGCCGAGGAAATAAAAAAGGTGCATGAGAGCGTATACTCCGCGCCCACCGTGGTAGTCCATGTTGAAAAGGACGAAAAGCAAGGAGTATTTGGAAACGGCGACACACTAATAGTGGCTACAGCGGTCCTGGTGGTAAGTGCAGTGCTCCTGGCGGCGCTGCTTGTTGTGGGCAGCAAAGAAAGCGTTAAAAAGCGCCACGAGGAAATCGTAAAAGCGCACAAGTACCGGAGGAAGATCGCAGAGCTTGAAAAGA
>DQUH01000048.1 GCA_015662385.1 Methanobacteriota archaeon
TGGGTGGCCGGTGGAAGAGTAAACAGGGGGGAGCTCTTCCCTCCCCGCAGGGAAGGCCCTCGTGGCGCCCTTGCGGTGCACCACCACATCCCTAACTTCCCCGCCCACCCTGTGCTCCTCCAGCTTCGCTATGTTGTGGGCCACATCATAGACAACGTCCATCCCCAGGTCCTCCGCCTCTTCCCCGAACACCGCTTCGAAGGAGCTGCGGACGAAGTGGGTGATGACCTGGCGGTTCGTGAACGCGAAGTTCACGGCGGCCTTCATGGCGGCGAAGTAGTCCTGCGCCTCGTCGGAAGTGAAGGGGGCCGCCGCGAGCTGCCTGTCCGGGAGGCGTATGCCGTACTTTTTTCCCGCGGACTCCATGACGCGGATGTAGTCGGAGGCTATCTGGTGGCCGAAACCGCGGGAACCCGTGTGGACCATCACCACCACCTGACCTTCAAACAGGCCGAAACGCCTTGCAACGCCTTCGTCGTAAACAGTAGCAACGCGCTGCACCTCGAGGAAGTGGTTTCCGGACCCCAGGGTCCCAAGCTCGCTCCTCCCGCGCTTCCTCGCCCGCTGGGAGACCTTGTCGGGGTCCGCCCCGGGCATCGCCCCGTTTTCCTCCGTGTGCTCGGGGTCGCTTTCCCAGGCGTAGCCCCTGTCCAGCGCCCAGTAAACCCCCTCCGTCATCACTTCATCAAAATCAGCGTTGCTCAGGCGGACGTGGCTCTCCGACCCCAGGCCGGCGGGCACGTTCCTGAAGAGGGTGTCCACGAGGTCCTGCAGCCTTTCCCTCACTTCCGGGTACGTCAGCTCCGTGCGGATCAACCGCACCCCGCAGTTTATATCGAAGCCCACGCCCCCGGGGGATATAACGCCCTCCTCCGCGTCGAAAGCTGCCACCCCGCCAATGGGGAAGCCGTAGCCCTGGTGCGCATCGGGGAGCATTATGGAGTACTTCTGGATGCCGGGGAGGGTGGCCACGTTCATCGCCTGGACGATGGCGCCGTCGTCGAGGGCGTCCACTATCTTCTCGGTCCCGTAGATCCTCGCGGGTACCAGCATGTCCTGACGCTCGTCCCTCGGGATCTCCCAGACGGCTTCCCTCACCTTCAAAATACGTGGCATGTATTTACCTGCCGTGGAAGGGTTTATGTTTTATGTGCTTGGAAGGTTATGTTAAAACATGCACTGGGCAGACGTCACCGCGGAGCGCGTTGTGGGGGAAAGGGGGGATAAAGAGAGATACGCCGTGGAGTCCGGGATAACACCGTCCGGTACCGTGCACGCGGGCAACTTCAGGGAGCTGTTTACGGTGTGGGCCGTTGCGAAGGCCCTGCGGTCAAGGGGAAAGGAGGTGCGCGTGATCCACTTCTGGGACGACTACGACAGGTTCCGGAAAGTGCCGAAAAACGTCCCCTCTGAATGGGAAGAGTACATAGGGATGCCCGTTGCGGAGGTGCCTGACCCGTGGGGCTGCCACCGTAGCTACGCCCACCATTTTATGGATAAATTCGAGGAGGAGATCGCGGGGCTGGGCATAGAGGTGGAGTTCCTCCACGCAGCAGAGCTATACAGGTCCGGCTTCTTCGAAGGGGAACTGCGCACCGCCCTCGGGAAACGGGAGAAAATAAGGGAGATACTGAACAGGGTGCGGGAGCAGGCAAAGCAGGAGCCCCTGCCCGAGAACTGGTGGCCCGTGTACGTTTACTGCGAGAGGTGCAGGAAGGACTTCACGGACATAACAGCCTTCGACGGGGAACGCGTGCACTACAGGTGCAGGAACTGCGGGCACGAGGGGGAGACGCCCTTGAGAGAAGGTAACGTCAAGATGCGGTGGAGGGTGGACTGGCCGGCAAGGTGGTACAGGCTGGGGATAGACTTCGAGCCGGGGGGGAAGGACCACCTCGCCGCAGGGTCGTCTTACGATACGGGGAAGGACATAGTAAAGGAAGTGTTCGGGGCGGAGCCCCCGGTTACCCTTATGTACGAGTTCGTGAGCGTAAAGGGGCAGAAAGGGAAGATGAGCGGGTCGAAGGGAGACGCCATCACCCTGTCCGAGCTCCTTGAGGTCATGGAGCCGGAGCTGATCCTTTTCTACTACGGGAGGTACAGGCCCAGCAAAGAGATAAAGCTGGATCTCGGGCTGGGGCTCGTAAAGCAGTACGACGAGTTCGACCGCACGGAGGAGGCGTACTGGGAAGGGGAAGAGTACGACGGGGACCTGCTCAGGGCGTACTGGATGGCCATGGAGCCCATGCCGGAGAAGAAACCGGTAAGAGTTGCGTTTTCCACCCTCGTGAACCTCGTCCAGCTGCCGGGGATGGACGGGAGGAAGCTGAAGGAAACTCTGGTGCGTATGGGGAAGATAGGGGAGGAAATAAGCAGAGAGGACTGGCAGGGGGTACTGAACAGGGCGGAGAGGGCGAGGAACTGGCTGGACAGGTACGCCCCAGAGTCCGTCAAGTTCAAAGTACTGGACGTCCTGCCCGACGTGGACGTCCCTGAAGACGTCAGGAAAGGGTTGGAGGAGGTAGCGAAGGCTGTAGAGAAGGGTGTTTCCGAGGAAGAGCTCAACACGGTACTCTTCGAGACGGCAAAAAAGGTGTCTTCTCCGAAAGAGTTCTTCCCGTGGATATACAGGCTGTTCATCGGCAAGGAAAGGGGACCGAGGGCCGCGGGGCTGCTGCTGTCCCTGGACAGGGAGTTCGTGGTGCGGCGGCTACGGCTGGAAGAATAGCCTTGCCCGGGCAAGGGATGCCCGCACCATGCTCTCCCTTTCCACCCCCTCCCAGTGTTCCATCATCCTCCCGAACCAGAAAGGGTCAACCTCCCAGGGGATCCCCGGGAAGTGCACGTCCATGAGCACCAGCCCCTCCGGCGGCGCAGGGGGTACCGGATCCCTCTCCACCAGCCTGCGCTTCACTTCATCCTCATCCCACTCGCCGGAGGCCACCCGCATCAGGGCAGTGGCAATCCTCCTGACCATCTGGCGGAGGAAGCCCGGGGCGAATATGTCCATCACCGTGTAGCCAGTGTTGAAAACTTCGATGCGTTTCACCGTGCGCACGGGGTTTTTGTCCTCCACCACGGCGAAGGAAGAGAAGTCGTGTTTACCCACGAAGAGCCGGGCCGCCCCGCGCATGGCGTCAAGCTCCTCCGCCGAGTACCTCCGGGGAAAGACGTACCTGTACCACCGCATCCGGGCGTCGCGCACGGGGTTGAAGGAACCGCTAACAGGGGCGCGGGCCCACACCCACACCCCCCTGAGGGATGCGTTAATCTCCCCGAGCCGGGGCTCCTTCCTGAGCTCCGCCGCGAAGACGTTGGAGAGGGCGCTCACCCCTTTATCCGTCCTGCTGGAGAACAGGAAAAAATCGCCCTCCCTCCTGTACCCGCGTTCTGTGAGGACTCTCAGAACCTCACCCTCCACCGTCCGGAGCCCGGGCTGGCGTGCAAGGCCGTGGAAACCCTCCCCCACGTAGCCCACGCGGAAGGCATACCTCATTAAGAATAGAAGAAACCATAGTGTTTATGTGCTTGCAGACGCCGAGAAGATCATAAGGAAAATCGTCGAAGAGGCAGGGATCCCCGAAGAAGAGGTACGGGAGCGCATAAACAAGAAGATAAAAGCATTCGCAGGATTGCTGACAGAGGCGGGGGCAGCGTACGCCGTTGCAAGGGAGCTCGGTGTGGACGTTGCCGTTGACAGGGAGCTGAGCCAGAGGGTGGCCATAAAGGACTTGAAACCGGGCATGGAGAGGGTGGACGTGGTGGGGCGCATCCTGCGCATATTCCCTCCCCGCGTGTTCAAGAGGGACGGGCGGACGGGCAAGTACTGCCGGCTAATTATCGGGGACGGGACGGGAACCGTGCGCGTCACCCTCTGGAACAGGGACGTCTCGCTGGTGGAACAGGGGAAGCTGGAGAACGGGCAGCTGGTGGAGATAATCAACGGGTACGTCCGTGAGTACAACGGGGAGCCCGTGCTCACCCTCTCCTTCGACAGCAGGATCGTGGTGAACCCTGAAGTGGAAAACGCCGACAGGTTCCCGAAACCGGAGAACGTCCTCGTGAAGGTAAAGGACCTCATGCCGGACATGAGGGACGTGGACGTGGTGCTGAAGGTGGTCCGCACGTTTCCGGCGAAGACTGTGAAGGGGGAAGACGGAGAAACTGAAATGCGCGCGTTCATCGGTGCCGACGAAACTGGAAGCGTTAGGGTGGTCCTCTGGGGGGAGAAGGCAAGGGTAAACATCAAGGAGGGCGACGTGGTGAAGATAGTCTCGGGGTACACGAGGGAGGGGCTCTCCGGCGTGAACCTCCACGTGGGGAAAATGGGGCTCGTCCAGATAAGGGAAGACCTCAAGAAAGAGCTCGAGGGGGTGAAGGTAGAATTACAGCAGAAGGAGCGCAAGCACGTATCGGAGCTGGAGGAGGGCGACAAGTTCGCAGAGGTCCGCGGGACCGTGGTGCAGGTGTACAGGACGAAGCCGCTGACGGCGGTGTGCAACAGCTGTGGCGCAAAGGCGGAGTGGAGGGACGGCAAGTGGGTGTGCACGCAGTGCGGGGGTGAAGACGTGCGGGTGGTGCCCGTTCTGGCGTTCGAGCTGGACGACGGGACGGGGAACATCCGCGTGATCGCCTTCGACAGGCAGGCAGCGAAGATCTACGGGGATACGGCAAACCCAGACGCAGACCTGCACGAAATCGCTGAAAGAAAAGTACTGGGGGAAGAACTGGTGGTGTCCGGCTACGTGAGGAGGAACAAGTACTTCGACAGCCTCGAGCTCGTCGCAAAGGTAATAAGGGAGCCCAATTGGGAGTACGAGCTGAAGAGGATGCTATCCGAGGTGGAACGGCTGTTAGGGGAAAAGGGGAAATGAGGTCCACCCCAGCGGTTATTAAAGGTGGCCGACGGGTTTAGTACCATGGGGGAAAAGAAGATAGAGAAGATTGAAGACCTGCCGGGGATCGGGCCGTCCACCGCTGAAAAGCTCTATTCTGCCGGTTACACAACCTTGGAATCGATAGCCGTTGCCTCACCCGCCGAGCTCGTGGAAGTGGCAGGGCTAGGCGAGGGTACCGCTATAAAGGTAATAAACGCCGCGAGGGACGCCCTCGAAATGAGCTGGATGTCTGCGAAGGAGCTCATGGAGAAAAGGGATGTGGTGGGGAGGATCACCACGGGCTCAAAGGCGTTCGACGAGCTCATAGGCGGGGGCGTGGAGACGCAGGCAATAACGGAGTTCTACGGTAAGTTCGGTTCGGGAAAGACGCAGATCTGCCACCAGCTGGCGGTCAACGTCCAGCTACCCCTTGACAAAGGGGGCCTGGACGGCAACGCCCTGTACATAGATACTGAAAACACGTTCAGGCCTGAGAGGATAATCCAGATGGTCAAGCACGTGGGTCTGAACCCGGAGCAGGCGCTGAACAACATATACGTGGCCCGCGCGTACAACTCGGACCACCAGATGGTCCTCGCCGAGAAGGCGAGGGAAATAATAGAAGAAAAGAACATAAAGCTCATCGTAGTGGACTCGCTGACGGCGCACTTCCGCGCAGAGTACGTGGGGAGGGGGGCGCTGGCGGAGAGGCAGCAGAAACTGAACAGGCACATCCACACCCTCCAGAAGCTGGCGGACACGTACAACCTTGCAGTGGTCGTAACCAACCAGGTGATGGCAAAGCCGGACATGTTCTTCGGCGACCCGACGGAGCCGGTGGGCGGGCACGTGCTGGGACACGCCGCCACGTACAGGGTGTACCTGCGCAAGGGGAAGGGGGACAAGAGGATCGCCCGTCTGGTTGACTCGCCCCACCTGCCGGAAGGGGAAGCGATATTCAGGATCACCATGAACGGAATCGAAGACGAGTGAAGAGCTCCTTCACCCCTTCTTCGATCCTCTTTTTCACCAGACTCATGAGCTTTTTCGTGCCCAGCGCCTTGTACTTCGTCCCCCTCCCTTTACCAACGCGGACGACCAGCTCCCTCCCCATGAGCCGGTCGAGGGCAGAACGCACGGTTTTCTCAGAGAGGCCCGTGCGCCTGACGATCTCAGATATGGGCAACGGCTCGCGGTGCAACTGGAGAAGCATGTACACCTGTATCTCGGACTTCTTGGCGCCCAGGCTCTTCAGCAGTCCGTCAATCTCCTCAGACCTCAACGAAGCGCCCCCCTTCCATTATCCTTACCCCGTCAACCACGACGGTCGTCCCGGTCATCACTCCGTCCACGTGGACGTCGCACCCCCAGTCTGCACCAGTGAGCTCCCCCAGCGGGTCGCCGAAGGCGATGTGGACGCCGGGGAACTTTTCGTCGTGCAGCAGGTTCCCCAGAATCCTCTTCATGCCTGTGTTCGTACCTATTGCGAACTCCCCCACCCTTGGCCCGCAGGGGCGCTCGGAGAGGTAGCGCCAGAGCTCGGAAGCGGCGGGCCCGCCGGACATGTCCACTGCTTCGCCGCCCTCTATGACAACGCGTACGGGTTCCCTCAGCCGCCCGAAACGCTGGAAGGGTCCCCCCAAAGACCCGTCAATGACCGCCACTCCCTCCACGTTGGTGGGCGTCGTGAAGACCTCGCCGGAGGGGATGTTCATCCAGCCGGAGCGGAGATATGCCCCTTCGGGGACCCACTTCCACTTCCCCACCTCCACGTGGAGTTCCGTCCCCTTGGCGGTGGACACGTGGATCTCGCGGGCGTCTCTGACGCGGGAGTACACGAACCCGGTCGTCCGCTCCACTTCCTCCGGGTCGCCCATGTCGGAGAGTACGTCGGCGTCGATGCCCGGCATGTGCGCGTGCCTCGCCCCGAGCTCGGTGACAAAAAGGTCCACCATTGCCTTCCTGAAGGGGAGCTCGCCCGGCTGGACGTCGGCTACGTACGCGGTGACCGTGGGCTTCACCAGGCGTGCGTACTCCTTGAATGCGGAGGGCATTTCCGTGAGCGGACGCCCCCCGTAGTCTTCCATGAACGTGAGGTAAGCGGTGGCCACCCTTTTTCCCGCCCGCCAGAACGCCCTCGCTATTTCTTCCCTGCTCCTTGAACCCACCACTAAAAAAACATCGTTCCTGTCCACACCCATCGCTTTTTCCACAACGGCGCGGACCTTTTGTTCCCACATCTCCATAATTAAAATAAATTCCCGTTCACCAATATAACATTTGTCAGACTTTCCCGCAAACCAGCGCTTACAACTGGTGGGAACGCGGGGGTGCCCGAGCGGCCAAAGGGGCCGGACTTAGGATCCGGTGGCTTAGTGCCTTCCTGGGTTCGAATCCCAGCCCCCGCACTAACGCACAA
>DQUH01000007.1 GCA_015662385.1 Methanobacteriota archaeon
CGCTTGCTCCGTAAGGCGTATGATTTGCTGGAGTCGGGGGAGCGTTGCGGGCTGAAGATTGCGAACGCCCTGGAAACGGAAGCATGGGAGCATGCAGCGCCCGCATTTCCTTGCAACGTTGGGCCCGACCAGGTGGCAGCACACCTTTCACCCACGGATGCGGAACCGGCAGACATACGTTCGGCTCGCTTGGTCAAAATAGATTTTGGGGTGCACGTGGACGGGTGGATAAGCGACGCCGCGTTTACAT
The DNA here is from genome assembly GCA_015662385.1 of Methanobacteriota archaeon. Lineage (GTDB taxonomy): Archaea > Iainarchaeota > Iainarchaeia > JAADDC01 > JAADDC01 > SZUA-1452. The sequence goes on from DQUH01000007.1 coordinate 251, forward strand.
ACGTTTTTGACGAGAATTGTAACCGCGTAGCCAGGGCAGCATACGATGCCCTTTACGAAGCTGTGCACGTGATTCGTCCCGGGACGTGCGTTGCAGAAATCGGCAAAAAGATTTCTGACGTTGCTAAACGCCACGGCGTCAAACCGGTTTCTAATTTGGGGGGGCACCAGATCCACAGGTACATGCTCCACGCAGGGCTCTTTGTCCCGAACGTGCCGGAGGGCAGGGGCGTTGTGGACGAAGGCATGCTTTTGGCGGTGGAACCCTTTATGACCGACGGGAGAGGCCACGTGTCTGAAGGTACGTCTGTGACAATCTATTCCCTTGAACGGCGCAGGGCCAGGTCACAAAATGCGCGAAAAATGTTAGAGTACATTGAGAGCCGTTTCAAAACTTTGCCCTTTGCTAGGCGGTGGATTGAAAAAGAGTTTGGAAAGGGGGGCTGGCTCGCACTGTATGAGCTTGTTAAAGGTGGATCGTTGCGCCAATACCCCATCCTCCTCGAGGACAGGGGTAGCGTTGTAGCGCAGTTCGAAACTACTGTTTACGTGGATAAAGACGGCGCAGAAGTAATTGTTGATGTTTTTGAAATGGGGGAATGGTAGCATGGGCAGTAGCTATGTTGTTTTAGTGCCTGCACTAATACTTGCCGTTGCTGCGGTGTTTATTGTTTCCAACGTGTGTGTGCCTCTGGAATCAGTGGTGGTCCCGGATGCGCGCTTGCTCAAAACAATGATAAACGTATTTCCAGCAGTATCCTTTATCCTTGTAGCAGGCTTGCTCATAAAATGGTCCTCTGAAAAAAAGGTTAGGAGGCTAACATACTGGTGTGCAATGGTTATTACCGTCGCTGCGCTGGCGTACGTGCTCGGAATTGATTACCTCGTGTTTGTTTTCTTGCTTGCGACAGCCCTTGGTACCGTGATACCAATATGCACCGAGGATCCGTGCAGGCAGGGTGTTTGGCATTCAGTTACATCACCGAAGACCCTCGCAGTGTTCTTCGTCTTGGCCGCGCTCATTTCATACGGGGCAGCCAATTCAGAGCAGCTGCGGACGGCGGTGGTGGAAAGGATCGTTGACGTAGCAGTATTTAGTGCTGGAAGTACAGCTCACCTTTTTGACGTGAACAGGATCATCCCGCCCGGTATCACCCCCGAGGAAAAAGCGGAAATTGTCAGGGAACTGCAACGGTCGGTACCTAATTGGTACCAGCTAAGTGATAAACAACGCCAACAGCTGATCGACCAATATGTTCAGCAGTACATATCAATGAAAGATGCTTTTAGACGGGCTTTGGAAAAGGGGCTGGCCGGTATGGACGAAGACCAACTCAGAAAGACAATGAAGCAACAGATCATGGAGCTGCCCGTTGCAAAGATTTTCCTTGCTAATGTACACTACGTCTTTGCGCTAATGTGTGCGATGCTGTACTCGTTAATAACAATACCTGCTGAGCTGTTGGCTTTGTTACTCGGTATGGTTCTGAAGTTTTTGATAAAAAGTACCAAAGAGCGCCGGGTGGCGGGGTGAAAAATGCCCGTAGTTAAAGCATCATTTTTAAAGGGCACGTATCGTTTTAATCTTGCTTGTCGCCCCGGTAGCTCAGTCTGGTAGAGCGCTCGCTTGGTAAGCGAGAGGTCGCGGGTTCAAATCCCGCCCGGGGCTCTCCTGCACCAAATTCTTTGGTGGGACGACCTCATATAGGGGTTGCGGAACAACCCCTATATTCTTCCGATGATGTGGTCAGCCGAGCGTAGCGAGTGCTGGCCCACACCAAATTCTTTGGTGGGACGACCTCGTATGGTGAGATCTCCGATCCCACATACTCCAAAGCTATGCCGGTCTGATTTGGTTTCTTTATTCTCTTAAAATACTCTTCCAACCGTTTTGTAAGGGAGAACTTCAGTCAACGCTTTCTTATCCCTGCCCTCCACTTTGGCGGATATTCGTCTCCTTTTTTCCTTGCTTTGCAGAGAAGTTTCACGATTAAAGATTAAGGGATTAGGGGAAAGGAAGGGTTCCGAAAAACACATATATTGCGGAAAGCTGTTCTGAATCATGTTGGACGATGTGGTTGAAATAATATGGTTTGACGACCGTTACTGGGACGAGAGCGTTGTTTTTACAAAGTATGAAATAGAGAAACATTTGGAAAAGGGATACGAGCTGGTGCGCTACGTGGAAACGTACCACCCTTCTGGCGGGGAAAGGATATACGCCGAGCTCGAGAAGGAAGGGGAAAAAATCATCATATTTGCAAGTCCCGTGGACGGGTTAAACATTTCTAGAATCCCGGTAAAGACAAGGGTCAGCAGTGTTAGACAGTGAAAACAATAATAATTGTGTTGTCTTTCTTTTTACGATGGAGAAAAAGAGAAGCGTGGTTGTGGACGCGGTTCGTGCAGTCCCTGTTGAAAACCAGGCTGTAGAGATAGTCGAACGTAAGGGTAAAGGGCACCCCGACACAATGGCCGACGGGATAGCAGAAGCCGTTAGCCGTGCGCTCTGTGCGGAGTACATCCACCTGTTCGGCACAGTCTTGCACCACAATACGGATCAGGTGGAGGTTGTCGGAGGACGTTCTAGACCGATGTGGGGCGGCGGCGAGGTAGTAGAACCCATATACGTGCTAATTTCCGGCCGCGCCACAACCGTTGTGGACGGGGAGTGGGTGCCCGTCCACCGGGTGTCCATCGAGGCGGCGAAAGAATACCTATGGGATAACTACAGGCATTTGGATGTTGAGAGCCATGTAGTGATAGATTCAAGAATCGGGCACGGGTCCGTTGATCTAACACACCTCTTTGAACAGAATAAAAACGGCATACCCCTTGCAAACGACACGTCCCTCGGGGTGGGTTATGCCCCTTTAACCGAAACGGAAGCCCTTACCCTAGAAACCGAACGCCTTCTTAATTCAGACAGTTTTAAACGGGAGTTCCCCGCAGTTGGTGAAGATGTAAAGGTCGCAGCCGTCAGGAAGAACGATGAAATCAGCATAACGGTTGCAGCAGCCACCGTGGGTGCCGAGCTCAACAACGTGCAGGAATATCTTGAGGCGAAAACAGCAATATTCGAAACGGTGCGGGATCTGGCTGAGGGGATCACGGACAGGAAAGTAAGCGTACACGTGAACACGGCGGACGATATTGAAGGTGGTGTGGTGTACCTCACAGTCACAGGCCTCTCCGCGGAGGCGGGGGACGACGGTTCAGTGGGACGGGGCAACCGCGCGAACGGTTTAATAACGCCGTCCAGACGCATGAGCCTGGAGGCGGTTGCAGGCAAGAACCCGGTGAACCACCCCGGTAAGATTTACAGCGTCCTCGCAAACGAAATTGCGAAGGACATCCACGAGAGCTTGTCCGGCGTCCAGGAAGTTTACGTCTATCTGCTGAGCAAGATAGGCAAGCCCATTGATGAGCCGGAAATGGTGCACGTCCAGATTCTCCCTGAAAACGGCACGGATCTGAACGAGCTCCAACCGGATGCGGAGGACATCGTCCATAAGCATTTTGACAGGATAATGGACTTACTGGA
>DQUH01000045.1 GCA_015662385.1 Methanobacteriota archaeon
CGTCTTCGAGGAGGCGGAAAAGGTGAAAGCGGACAAGGAAGCCGTCAGGAAGCTCGGCATTGAAGGGCCCCTCGTCAGGGAGCTCAAGGCGGGCAGGCCCGTTCTCTGGAACGGGCGGGTGGTGCGCCCAGAGGACGTGGTCTACAGGGTCCCGGGCAGGAAAGTAGTGTACGCTGTTGACACCCGCCCCGTGGTCCACGGTTACGCCCGGGGGGCCACCGTCCTGATCCACGACTCCACTTTTTCACACTCAGATCTCTGCCTCGCCCTGGAGAGGAAACACTCCACCGCTAGGGAGGCTGCGGAACTCGCGAGGGCGCTGGGGGTGAAACGCCTTGTACTCTTCCATTTTTCCACGAGGGTGAAGGACGTGTCTGTTCTTGAAAGGGAGGCAAGGGCTGTTTTTGAGAACAGCGTTGCGGCTTACGACGGCTACACCTTAGAGATTTAAACAAAGCTTTTCTATTCTTAGCATGCGCTGGCACCTTCTGTTTGCTTTTTCCGTCCTGGTTCCCTTTGCCTGTGCGCTGGCCCCCTCTTCCACAACGGTTACCGTGGTGGTGGGCCCCGACGGCGTTGCCAACGTGAGGGAGGACTACGTCTTTTTCTTCAAGGACGCCAACGAGTTCAACGCTTTCAAGTCTCTGGCCGGGCTCCTGGGGAATTCCTTCCAGCTCTGGATAGCCAACGTTGAAGGGGTGGACTTCCACGTTGGGAGGGACTACCGCGACCTCTCCGACATATCCCTGTACTGGGGAGAGATCGGGCCCAACGCCGCGAAGCTAACGGTGCGGTACTCAGTTCGGGCCGCAGTACCCTCTAAAGAAACACCTACAGAGGTGATTTACGTTATTAACGCTTTCCGCATCCCCCGTCAGTCCGGCGCTTACGTAATCCCCCAGGGGATGTCCATCGTCCTCGTCCTCCCCCAGCAGGCGAAGATACTGTCGTACGAGCCGGAGGTGGAAGAGTCGCGCAGGGGCAAAAACATGATCATGTGGGAGGGGCCCATCACCACGAACAAGATCTATGTGCGGTATTCCCTCCCGAAACCGGCGTTGGCGCCGTCGCTTTTCGAGCTATTGCTCAACACTTCCTACAGCGTATATATTTCGATATTTTTTGTTGCCCTGGCCGTGGTCCTTTTCCTGAAGAGGGACAGGATCCGCTCTTTCATTCAGGGTTACGTGGAGGAGAACTCTCAGTTTGAAGAATAGACGATCCTTCCACCACAGATTGGGCACCGCACCCCCCTGTACCTTTGGGGGTACGTTTTTCCGCAGTTGACGCACTTGCGCTTCCAGCGCCTTTTTTCCCGTATCCTTTCCGTTACGTGCTGGTATTCCACTCCCAGCGCCTCTGCCACGTTCTGCACGTGGAAATCGTCCGTTATCAGCACTGCCTTTTCTTCCAGCGCGAGGGCAAGGGCGTCGATGTCCGCCTCCGACAGCGCCCCTGTTTCACCCATCTCCGTCGCCACAGCCCTTACTTTTCCCACGGTTTTTTCTGAAGGGGACTTGATCCGCACGCTCCCCGATTCTATCAGCGCCACAAGAATCTCTGACCTGCTTTTTACCTCGTCTGCTACGCTCGGGGGTATCAGTGCGCGCTCAAACAAAAAAAAGTTGGAGTTGAGGAGGGCCCCAGCGTCAAGAACCCTTTCAGCTCTCTGGGCCAAAAATTATCTCCTCTATTTTCTTTTTCTTCTTTTTCAAGACGTCCTTTACAACGTCCTGGCCGCCCAGCCCGATCGCTATGCCCATACCGACTCCGAACGCTATTGCCACTGCCCACAGTGCGATTTCTATGGCCTTTGTTAGTATGTAAGTGTCCCTTATCCCGAAGTGGGGAAGCGCTGTTATAAGCGCAAAGTATATGATCACCGCCTGTACTGCCCTGATCACTGGTTCCCCGCCGTACGTTCCGCTTTCCCTCATCTTTATGCCCACGTACTTTGCTATGAACATACCTACTGCGAGGTATATTATCCCTAGCGCCACGTTTACGTACAGGCCGTACACCGTCAGGGCCATCTCTGTGACCACTGGCATTCCCAGATACCCTATCGCCTGTGCGAAGAAGCCGATGAATACCCACCACTTGACGATCGTTGCAATCAGGTCAGTTACGTGGATCCCTAGGAACGCCCTGTCAACCCCCTGTGCCTCGAACCACTCTTCGTAGTACAGCCCCTTGAACACTTTTCTGGTGAGGCGTTCGGCAACCGCGGCGAGCAAGTAGCCGACGACGGCAACTGTGAACGCCATAATTCCGGGGTACAGTATGCCCCAAGCGGTGGCAGCCCAAGTGTTGTTCAATCCTGCCATGCTCCCCATTACATCCATACTTACCACCAGAATAAAGAGGGGAGTATGCTATATATTCTTATCCTTGCCGAAACGCAGGAACTGTGCCAGCAGGGCTTCCATCTGAATGCGTTCGTTGGCCCCTTCCACCATGCGGAACTCGTATTCTCCGATCTTATCTATGAGCTGCACCTTTGTCCTGTCGTCTATGTCTAGGTTGAACACCTCCCTGTGCATCTGCTTTATTACGTCGTCGCCGCTCATCCCGTATTCGATCATAGTATTATAAAGGAGCTTCCTTGCTTCCATGAAGTCCCCTTTAAGCGCCACCTCCATCATTTTCCTTATGTCCTGTGGCCGCGCCTTTGATGCGACCTGGAAAACAAGTTTTTCATCTATTTCCTTGCTGAGGGCTGCGGAGGCCTGTAGTAGGTTTATCGCCCTTCTAAGGTCCCCCTCCGAGACGTACACGAGGGCGTTGTAACCGTCTTCCGTTACGTTCAGCCCTTCTTTTTCTGCTATGAATTTTAACCGTTCTTTTATCTGTTCTTCGGACAGTGGCCGGAACCGGAATATGGCGCACCTCGACTGTATGGGTTCTATGATTTTTGAGGAGTAGTTGCAGGAAAGTATGAAGCGCGAGGTGGCAGCGTATTTCTCCATGGTCCTCCTAAGGGCGTGCTGGGCGTCCGCCGTCAGCGCGTCCGCCTCGTCAAGGAAAATGATCTTGAACTTGGCGCCCCCGAAGGGGAGGGTCCTCGCGAACTCCTTTATGGTCTCCCTCACGACGTTAATACCCCTTTCGTCGGAGGCGTTGAGCTCGAGGAAGTTCTGTTCAAAGCTGTCCCCGAAGATCTCCCTTGCGAGGGCCATCGCTGCGGTGGTTTTCCCCGTGCCCGGCGGCCCTGCGAAGAGGAGGTTTGGCATCTCCTTCTTTTCGGCGTAGGCCTTGAGGCGCTCCACCACTTCTTCCTGGCCCACCATCTCGCTGAGCGTTTTAGGCCTGTACTTTTCCGTCCACGGGAGTTCGTACTCCATTTTACCACCACTTTTTTATGGACGAGGGTATAAGGTTTCTCTACTATGAATGAGGGGGTAGGAGAAGATAAAAACGTACTCATCACGTCGCTCCCGTCCCTGCCCGGCTACGAGGTGGTGGAGAGCAAGGGGTTCGTGATGGGCAGTTCTTTTGATACTGTACCTGCAGACAGGGTGGTTTACGCCTTCTTCGCATCTGTTTTTGATCCTAATGCCAGAAATCGACTCTATTCTGGCTTTTTTAGGCGTTTGAGGCACGAAGCGCTTATGAAACTATCAGAGAATGCTAAAAAGCTGGGGGCAAACGCGGTGCTCGGTACGTCCGTACGTATCTGGCGCTGCGGGTACGGGATGTACGAGGCGTACGCCTACGGTACCGCCGTGGAGGTGAGGAAGGTATGAACCGCAGGGAACTGCTCTTCCTGGCTTCGGGCGTTGTTCTATCTTACGTGCTCTTCTTTGCGGTCGTCCCCTTGGTCTCAGCCATTGTTAACGGTTATTTTTACGGTGGGGAGCAGCTCTACCGCCTCACTTGGTCCCACTACGTTCTGCCGGCAGCCGGGGCGGTGGCAACGGTTCTCGTCGCGGGCTGGCTCCAGAAGGAAGTTAACTGGCCCCGCAGTCTGAAGCACCAGTGCGTATTCATTTTTGCAGCCCTTTTGTTCTTGTTTTTCGGTTTTGTCCTGGGGGTGCAGGCGTACAGGTACACTTTTATCCTTTACGGCGCCAGCTCGTTGGATTTACCCACGCTCTGGTACTTCTTCCTCTTCACTCCCTTCTGGGCCCTTGTGCCGGGCGTTGTTTCCGGCTGGCTTGCCTCTCTCCTGCTCCACTGTAAAACAATAAAAAAGGGAACGTCCTAATCATATGGGTGAGCTGGGTGAGGAGGGGTTGCCAAATCCAGTTGTTTTTCTAGCCTCCGCCCAGCGTTTAATCTGGCTTGCTATTTTCTAAAAGGAGGGAGTTTGTATGAGCAAGTACTCGAGGGAGCTTGAGGAAGAGGTCCGCTCGTTCTGGGAAAACAACAAGATCTACGAAAAGGCGAAGGAGAAGAGCCGTGGCGGGGAGCCCTTCTTTTTTATGGACGGTCCGCCTTACGCCACGGGGAGGATCCACCTGGGGACAGCCCTTAACAAGATCCTCAAGGACTTTTACCTGCGCTACTACCGAATGAACGGGTACGACGTCTTTGACCGCCCCGGTTTTGACGCCCACGGCACGCCCATTGAGATAAAGGTGCAGAAAAAGCTGGGGATCATGTCGAAGAAGGATATAGAGGAAAAGATAGGGGTAGAACGGTTTGTTGAGATGTGCAAGGAGTTCGCCACGGAACACATATCCGCGATGACCGAGCAGTTCAAGGACCTCGGGGTGTGGATGGACTGGGAAAACCCCTATCTGACCTTCCGGGACGAGTACATAGAGGCTGGCTGGTGGACGTTCAAGAAAGCCTATGAAAAGGGCCTGCTCTACAAGGGCAAGTATCCGGTCCACGTCTGCCCCAGCTGCGGTACCGTCGTTTCCTTCGCGGAGGTAAACTACAAAGAAATGGAGGACCCTTCCATCTACGTGGCCTTCCCCTTGGAAGGGAAAGAGGGCGAGTACCTGCTCGTGTGGACCACCACCCCCTGGACCCTGCCCGCCAACGTTGCGGTGATGGTGCACCCCCGGGAGCCCTACGTCCGCGTAAGGGTTGACGGACGGGTGTACGTGCTTGCCAAGGCGCGGCTGGACGCCGTAGCGGGTGCCCTGGGGTGGGACAGCTACGAGGTCCTTGAAGAGTTCCCCGGGAGCGCGCTGGAGGGCAAAAAATACAGGGGGGTGCTGGAGGAGGAAGTCCCTGCCCAGCGCGACATGCCCCACGTCGTGGTCACTTCTGAAAGGTACGTGGGCATGGACGAAGGTACGGGCATAGTCCACCTGGCGCCGGGCCACGGGCGCGAGGACTACCTCGTGGGCGAGGAGCACGGCCTGCCCGTGTTTTCTCCCGTGGGGATAGACGGCACGTACACCGGGGAGGCAGGGAAGTATGCGGGTATGTTCGTGAGGGATGCAAACGCGCTGATCATCGAAGACCTTAAACGCAAGGGGCTGCTCGTGCATTCTGCGAGGATAAGGCACCAGTACCCCGTTTGCTGGCGCTGCAATACACCCCTGCTCTTCATCTCCGTGGACGAGTGGTTTTACAGGGTTTCGAGCATAAAGGACAGGCTGAGAGAAGAGGCGGAAAAGGTGCGCTGGGTACCGTCGTGGGCCAGAGACCGCTTTTTGGACTGGACGGAGAACCTGAAGGACTGGCCCGTGAGCAGGCAGCGCTTCTGGGGGATCCCCGTGCCCCTGTGGGTGTGTGGGCGCTGCGGTGGCATCGAAGTGGTGGGGTCCAAGGAAGAACTCGTCCAGAAGGCTGTGGAACTGCCGGAGCGCCTGGAGCTCCACAGGCCGTGGGTGGACCGGGTTGTCCTGCGGTGCCCTGAATGCGGGGGGGAGATGCGCCGCACCCCCGACGTCCTTGACGTCTGGTTTGACTCCGGGATCACCACGTGGGCTGCCCTCGAGTACCCGAAGAGAAAGGACCTCTTTGAGCGCTTCTGGCCGGCAGACCTGGAGATAGAGGGGGTTGACCAGGTACGGGGCTGGTGGAACTCCCAGCTCATAACCAGCGTGATAGTCTTTGACAGGAGGCCCTACGAGAACATTGTCATGCACGGTTTCGTCCTTGACGTTCACGGGATAAAGATGAGCAAGTCCCTCGGCAACGTGGTAGCCCCGGAAGACGTAATCGGGAGGTACACGAGGGACACGCTCCGCGCATACATGATCTCCCGCCCCGTGGGCGAGGACATACGTTTCGACTGGAACGAGGTGCGCGAGTACTACAACTTTCTCAACACTTTCTGGAACCTCTCCCGCCTGCTGAAGCGCTACGTGGAGCAGTACCGGTTCAACCCCGAGAAGGGCCGCACCACGTACCTTGCCCCGGAAGACCAGTGGATACTTTCCCGGCTGCAGACCTTGACCCGCGAGGTCCGCCAGCTAGTAGAAGAGAGGCGCCACGACAGGGCAATGGAGGCGCTGAGGCGGTTCGTGGTGGAGGAGTTCAGCAGGACGTACGTGAAGCTCGTCAGGGACCGCATGAAGTTACCGGAGGGCGACCCCAGCAAGACCGCAGCGTACCAGACTGTTTACGACGTGTTGAAGCAGGTGGTGGCGCTGAGCGCCCCCTTCGTCCCCTTCATCTCCGAGAAGATTTACCAGGACGTTGTCCGGCCCTTCGGCGGGCCGGAGTCCGTGCACCTGCTGGACTACCCCGCTCCCCGGGAATACTTACGCAGGGAGGAGCTCGAGGAGGGATTCGAGAAGGTGATGTCTGCGGCGGAAGCGGTGCTCGCGGCACGCCACGAGGCGGGCATCCGCCTGCGCTGGCCGGTGCGGGAAGTAGTGGTTGTCACGGAGGATACCCAACCCTTCAGGCTCTTCAGGGACGCATTCCTGCGCTACGTGAACGCCAAGGATGTCGTGTTCGCGGAGTCTGTGCCCGAGGGTTTCATAGCCAAGGAGTTCCCGGACGGCACCGTGGGCATACCCAGCAAGCTCGATGAGGAGCTATACCGCGAGGCCCTTGCCCGTGAGGTGCTCCGCAGGATACAGGCGGTGAGGAAGAAAATGGGGCTGGTGGAGAAGGACAGGGTGATCGTTGAGCTCTGGGGGGACGAGGAGGTAAGGGAGGCGGTGTCCGCCCACGAGCACCTCATATCTTCGAGGGCAGGCGTGGAGGGAATCGTCTTCAGTGATGAACAGCGCCTCGAGGGGGAGACCTTGGAGGACAGCATAGAGGGCAGCTACGTGAGGATAACTGTCAGGAAGATCGAGTAACTATGCTGGAGAGCCTCCTCAGCGCAGCTTTTTTTGTTTTCTCCCCCAGTCTTGATTCCTCCACCGCCGAGCGCAGGAACTCCGCCGCCTCCAGCATCCTCTTCCTCTCCACCATCCAGGGCTTCCCCGCCTTCGTCCCGAACGCGTACGTGTACTTTACCGGGTCTTTCCAGGATACCGGGGCGCCGTAGACAAGGGACGCGAGGAACGCCAGGCCCCTGACCGTGGCGGGCCCCATGCCGGGGGTCTTTATGAGGTCCACGAAGTTTTCGGCGTCCTTCGCGATCCTGAGGGCTTCCTCGTTTACCTTTTTCGGGATCCTGAACTGGAAGGGCATGTACTCTACCTTTATGCACCCGCCCAGCCCGTAGTCTGCCAGCGTTTTCTGCCCCGGCCTTTTCCTGAGGGAGAGTATTTTGTACACTATCCTTTTGGGCGGTTCGTCTTTGACGACGTCGAGTATCGTCTCCCTCGCCCTTTCGCTGGCCCGCGCCTGCAGGTCCAAGACAGCGCTTTCTTTCCTCCCCGCTATCTCCTCCACGTCGTTCAGGTATCCTCCGCCCTCCCAGCTCCAGTGGTACCGCCTTGCCAGTTTCTCCTCCACGTTCATACCCTGGTTTATCACCACCCAGCGCATCTTTTCGTCGTACGCCACGGCGTGGAAGTAGATGCTGTAGCCGTCCTGCACGAGGGCTGAGTCCACCTTGGTGGTGACCGCGTCCGGTTCCCGCAGCTCTTCCGGGAGGGCGTCCTTCGTCTTCGCCTTCTCCCCCTTTCCCCCCACGATCCATATCCCCACGCTCTCTTCCTTTCCCCGCAGTGCCTCGGATACCGCCCTCAGCGTGACCGTCGTGGCGCCCGAGAACTGCCACTCAAACCCCATGGCGGACGCCATCGCCTCGAACCATATGGGGTCTGAGAACTTGCGGAGCGTTTCTGCGGTGCCCAGCTCGTCCACCATGTACTCTACCAGCGCCCCTCCCAGCTGGACAATCTCCCTGTAGTGGGGTACAGGGCCGGAGCAGAGGCGGAGGTCGGCGTGGCCCACCCTGCCCATGGGGTGATGAGGCTTTCTCCCGTTAAATATTTTTCCAGGGGGCGCCTTTCC
>DQUH01000035.1 GCA_015662385.1 Methanobacteriota archaeon
CGGCGCCCCCCTCCTCGGCGGGTGAGCTGTTACGCACTCCTTAGAGGATGGCTGCTTCTAAGCCTACCTCCTCGCTGTCTCAGGAGGGGGACCACCTTTGACGCACTTAGCCGGCTCTTGGGGGCCTTAACCCGGGTCTGGGTTGTTCCCCTCTCGGAACGGAGGCTTACCCCACCGTCCCCGACTCCGACCTTCTACGGAGCCTGGCGGTTTGGAGTTTGACAAGGGTGGTGAGGCTTTCGCCCCGTGCCACCCCAGTCAGTCGCTCTACCCACCAGGCAACCTCCGGTCGGGCTAGCCTGGGGCGCTATTTCGGCGGGTGCCCGCTATCGCCCGGTTCGCGTGGTCTTTCGCCCCTAGACCGAGGTCACCCGAGCGGTTTTCCCAGCACCGGATGCGGGCCTCCACGGGCCTGCGAGCCCGCTTCACCCTGCCTCGGCCTAGATCACCGGGCTTCGGGTCTTACCCGAGTGACTTTGGGCCCTTTTGAGACCCGGTCCCCTCGCCCGGAAGGGCTGCGGGACTCTCGGTTTCCCTCCGCCTCCGGGGCTGACCCCCTTAGGCTCGCCACTCGGGTAAACTCCCTGGCCAGTGATTCACGACTGACGGCGCGACGGCGGTATCCCGACTCGTACTACCGCCTCGCGGCGGGTTCCTTCGCCGGGATTGCCCTTTCCCGCCGCGCCATGCTATCCCCAGCCGGTTTCAGGCACTTTTCACCCCCCGTTCAGGGGTGCTTTTCAGCTTTCCCTCACGGTACTGGTGCGCTATCGGCCTCGGGACGTATTTAGCCTTGGGGGCTGGTAACCCCCTACTTCCCGAGCGAATACCAACGCCCGGTACTCGGGGATCCGGGAAATCCCCCACCCAGGTTACGCCTACGGGGCTGTCGCCCTCTACGGCCCCGGACTTCCACCGGAGTTCGGCTTCCCCGGGGAGGGGGTATCCCGGCCCAGTTCACCCCACATCCCCCTGGCCTTTCGGCCAGGGGTTCGGTTTGGGCTGTGCCGCTTTCGGTCGCCCCTACTCACGGCATCGCGTTTTGCTTTCTTTTCCTGCGGGTACTAAGATGCTTCAGTTCCCCGCGTTCCCGTGCCTCGTCGGCACAATTCGGCGATCCCCGGTTCGAAGGCTGCGTGCGCCTCGCCGGGGCTTATCGCAGCTTGCCACGGCCTTCTTCGGCGCCCGAGCCGAGCCATCCACCGGCTGGGTTGACCTGCGCCTACGGTCCGTCTGGCTCCCTGTGCGTGGCGTCATCCCGCCGTCTGCCCTTCCCCCGCGAGCATAAGCTCACGAGGTGCACCGGCAACTGCCAGAGGGTTAAAATTCGTGGGGACTATCACCCTCCGGCACCCTGTAGTATGTGAGGTGGGAAGCGCTTTTAAAACTTCCGGTACTTTTCACGTCCAAGAGCGCGAAGACGGTTTTACTTTTAACATTAAATATTATTTATTTTTTGATGGCTCTCATAGCTACGGCCCTCCGAACCGCTTTCCTTGACGCGTCCCGCCCCCTTCAGTACGCCCTGCTGTTGTTCGTCGCAGCGCTTTTTGCCCTTGTCGGCGGCCATTTTGTGGGGGGCCTTGCGGTCCTTTCGTACGAGCCGGATGTGGGCGCTGTCGTGACTGCCCTCTTGACTGTTCTCCTGTTTTCGTATATCTTTGTCTGGTACGCCTCCGAGCTCTCGGAGTCCCTGAGCCACAGGACTTACCTGTCAAAGGAAGAGTTTCTTCTCCGTGGCCTGAGGGTCTTCATCATATGGGTGTTTGTTTATTTAGCCGTGTTTTTATTTTATACCGGCCTGCCGTACCCCGTCAACGGGCTGCTCGCATTCTTTGTGGCGTTAACTGCTGTTTACGCGTCAGTGGTTGTAGCGGTTGACGGTTGTACGGTTTTTGGTGCTTTCGTCGAGTCCTTTGCGGTGGTACGGAGCAGGTTTTTCCACGTAGCAGAGTTTGTTGCCCTTTCCGTTTTCCTCCTCCTCCCGGCTTTTCTAATCGGCGCTGTGGGGGGCTTTCCAGGTACCGTTCTTTCTCTGGTGCTTATTACGGTGGTGGTCATGCCCTGGCTGAGCGCCCACGCGGTGCTCACTTACCTGTACAAGTACCCCTTCGTCGTCGCAGCCCTAAACAAACTTGAAGGGCTTTAACCCTTCAAAAATACCCTTTACCCTGTCTTCGCCGACCAACAGCTTCTTTGAAGCCTGTTCAACGCCCTTGACCACCGTTAGGAACTCGCCCCTTTTTACGAACCTTTCCTTGAACTTTTTGTACTCCTCTGCGCCTTCTTCCACCTCAGACACCACCACTTCCAAAGACTGCAGGCTGTTTACCCTCTCAGCCATCTTGTCCGCCCGTACTATGAAGACGTCGCCCACCGTTTTTGCGTCCACGGCCCCGAAGGAGTACAAAGGCACGCTCGATTTCCTCGCCCCCGGTACGTCCGCCTCGGACCAGAAAATTACCTTTTCCCTCAGCGCGTCCACGATGTCGAGCACCGTAGGGTCGTCCCCCATGTTTGCAGGTATGTTCACGGAGGGCCTGTCCACGAAACGGTGTTCTGTCAGGTATTCCATGAACCCCCTCAGCCACGCTTTCCTGCTGGGCGTCCGCATGACGAACGCCTGGGCGTAGGGTAGGTGGGGCCTGCTCTTACCTGCTATGTCCCAGAAGCCCTCGAGGATGTGCTCCGCAGCCCTTTGCGGGAGGACCTCAAAGAGCGTGTACTGGGTCAGGATCTTGTCCAGAACGCTCTTCTCCACGTCTCCCCGCTCCATAGCCCTTTCCAGGTCGTACATGGGTATTCCGAGCCGCATGTACCGGGAGTACTCTTCCGTCATCCCCATTTCGATCAGCCTTGCCAGGACGAGCTCGCGGATGAGGGGCGACGTGATCACGGAGGCGTCGGTGGACCGTATCTTTTCCTCCACTTCCTTGGCAATCCTCTCTGCCAACCCCCTCGTAATCTTTGTCTCCCTGAGCAGTGATTCAACTATGCGCCTCCTGTTGAAGTGTTCCTGGCGGAAGTCCGTCCTCCAGACCTTTATCCTCATCTCCCTGTAGAACCTTTCGGCGAGCTCCGGGTTAATTTCTTTTAGCGCGGCGTGTATTTTTGCATCGTCTTTGTAACCTTCGTTTTCCTTCGTCCTGTCCCAGACGTACGCGATCTCTATGTTTGTCGCCCCCATTTCCCTGAGCTTTTCCGCCACGGATAAGAATTTTTCCGGTACACCCATCAAAGAGATAAGAATGCAAACCATATAAAGGGTTAGAGTGTAAAAATTCTATATGCGTGACCAGAGGCTGGACCCCATCGACGTGAAGATCCTTCGCTTCCTCAGCGCCGACGGCAGGACGCCCTTCTCGCACATAGCGCGGAACCTGAACATATCCGACGTTGCGGTCAAGAAGCGCGTGGAGAAGCTGATCCAGAAAGGCATAATACGTTCCTTCCGGGTGGACATCGACCTGAAAAAGATAGGGTACCCATACACAGTCTTCTTCGAGATAAAGCCGGACCCTGCAATGGCCAACAACCTGTTCCAGCGGGTCCTCGAGCTCCCCAACGTCATCGAGGCGCACCTGCTCGTGGGGGACTACCCCATCCTCGTAAAGGCTGTTGCCGGGAGCATCGAAGAGGTAAGGGAGATGGCTGACCTTATAGGAAGGATGGATGGAGTACTGGACCTGAAGTCCTCCGTTGCGCTGGAGAGCGAGTCGAAACCCCTGGATATTTCGGGGAAGATCTCTCAGAGTTCCCTGGGGGCTGCTGGCAGATGATCCTGATCCTCGCCGAGAAACCGCTCGCTGGCGAGCGCATTGCAAGGATCCTCTCCGGGGGCAAAGCCAGGCGCAAATATTTCAAAAAACACCCTTACTGGGAGTTCGAGTTTAACGGGAGGCCGGCGGTGCTGGTACCTCTGAAGGGGCACATAGTCGACGTTGACTTCCCGCAGGAGTACAACAGGTGGACGGAGGAAAGCCTGCGGAAGTTGCTGGACGCCCCCCTGATCACAAGGATCACCGAGGGCAACATCGCCCGGCTCCTCACCAGCCTCGCCCCCACGGTGGAGGAAATAGTAATTGCCACCGACGCGGACAGGGAGGGGGAGGCCATAGGCGTGGAAGCCGCGGAGATCGTTCTTAGAAAGAAGAGGGTCCCGGTACGCCGCGCCTATTTTTCCGCCCTGACGAAAGACGACGTGTTGAAGGCTTTTAGGGAGCTGCGGGATCCGGACTACAACCTCGCCGCGTCTGCCCACGCCAGGCGTGAAGTGGACCTCCTCTGGGGAGCAGCGCTCACGCGCGCCCTTTCCATTTTTACTGGCCGTAGGGGGAAGCAGTTCCTCTCCGTCGGGCGCGTCCAGTCCCCTACCCTCGCCCTGGTTGTTGAGCGGGAGCGGGAGATCGAGCGCTTCACCCCCATCCCATACTGGGTGATAGAAGCTTTGCTGGAAGGGGGAGGGAAGGAGTTCAAGGCGGTGTACGCCGAGGGACAGGTATGGCAGGAACCCATGGCGAGGATGCTCTACGAGACGGCGAAGAGGGCGGAAACTGCGGAGGTTGTCCGCACCGAGGCGCGTACCGATAAACTCCCCCGCCCCGTACCCTTCGACACGACCACCTTCCTGCGCGAGGCGAACCACCGCCTCGGGCTGTCAGCTTCAGAGGCTCTGGCCATAGCGGAGCAGCTCTACATGAAGGGGCTCATCTCGTACCCCCGCACGGACAACCAGACGTACCCCCCCACCCTTGACTTCAGGAAGGTGCTCACGGCGCTGTCTTCCGTCCCTGAGTACCGACCTTTTGCCGAGGAGCTCCTCGCACAGGGCGTGTTCCGCCCCTCCTCTGGCAGGAAGACTGAGGACCACCCGCCGATCCATCCCGTGGATGCACCCTCTGGCAGGCTCTCTGAGAAGGAGCGCAAAGTTTACGACCTCGTCGCCCGGCGTTTTCTGGCAACCCTTTCTGCTCCCGCTGTGGTGGAGCGCAGGAAGCTGCACATAAACGTGAACGGCGTTCCCTTCACCGCAGAGGCGAAGAAGGTGGTCCAAAGGGGGTGGACGGCGGTGTACCCCTCGGACGTCAAGGAAACGGACGTCCCTGCACTGGCCGACGGCACGAGGGTGGCGGTGCGCTCGGTGAAACTCCTCCAGAAAAAGACGAAACCGCCCTCCCGCTACTCGCAGGGTGAACTGATAAAGAGGATGGAGGCGCTGGGGCTCGGGACCAAGTCTACCCGTGCGGAGATCATCGCGAAGCTCTTCGCCCGCAGGTACGTCTCCGGCAGGAAGAGGATGAAGCCCACGGACCTCGGGAAGCGCCTGGTAGAGGCCCTCGAGAGGTACGCCCCCGACATAGTCACCCCCGAGATGACGGCCCGTTTGGAAAGGGAAATGGACCTTGTGGCGAAGGGTGAAAAGCGAAAGGACGACGTGGTTTCAGAGTCAAAGGACATGCTGTCCAAG
>DQUH01000044.1 GCA_015662385.1 Methanobacteriota archaeon
ACGAAGGAGGTGAGCATATACTTCATCCCCCTCAACAGGTCCTACGAGCTGCACGCCGGAGAACTAGAACGCCAGATCTCAGAGGGCATAGGGAGGCCCTACGTCGTCGTCTCGGTAAACCCCCACATCGCCGATATGAGGGAGGGGATATTCGTCCACTCCGCCGGCAACGTAACCGGGGAGAACGTGGTGGGGGGAGGCTACTCACCAAAGTCTGTGGCGAGGACTGACCCCGGGACGATAGGGATGCTGGTCAGGGCAGTGCACCGCTTCGCCGAGGAACTAGACGTCCCCCCCGCCGTCAACATAGAGGCCACCCACGACTTCCCCGTGAAGACGGAGATACCCTACATCTCCTTCGAGGTGAGGGGGGACTACCACGACCTCGCGGCCCTCGCCCTCGTGGCGTCGCTGGGGAAGGACGTATACTTCAGGCCGTACCTGACCATCGGGATCTCGTACTACGCAAACGAGTTCATCCCCGTGGTGCTGAAAAGGAAGAAAGTGCCCGCCTACCACGTCCCCTTCTACCTCGCCCACCACCTGAGCAGGGAGTTCATAAAGGAGCTGAAAAAGAAGGGGTACATAGAGGGGGTGGCGTACGGCAGGGGCGTGGACAGGGAGAAGCTACCGTTTTAGCCACGGGGGACGGCGCACCACGAAGGAAGAGAACCACCTGGCAAAGGACCTGTTCCTGACGTAGAAAGGGAGTATCGCCCTCCCCCTGACAACCTCGAACCCCTTGGACAGCTCCCCTGCCACGTGCCTGCCCACCGAACGGTTCTGCACCGCTTCGACCACCGTCCTGTAAACGGCCACTTCGGGGGAAGGGACTGCGCGGGGGACGTCAACGTACCAGCGGCCCCCCTCTACGTACGGCCCGAAAAAGGCGTCGCGGTGCCTTTCAAGGAACCTCCTGCTGTTCTCCCTGTCAAAGACGGGGGGCCCCCTCCTCTTGACGACGAAGGCGGTGTGCCCGCCGGCCAGCTCGACAAGGAGGGCGACGTGCTCTTTCTCGTCGGTCCAGGCTGCAGAGTTCATGACCTCGTAGCCGTACTCCTCCATGCGCCGCCGGATATACTTGGAGAAACGCTTTATCTCCCCCCACACGATGTCGGGGGATACGCCGGGGGGGTACGACGAGAGGACGAAGAGGTACGTTGTCTTCCTCTGGAGCATTATGTCCTTCAGGTGCTGGGGGTTCAGGGGGGCATCATCGGGGAAGAAGAAGCGCAGCGACGGGCTTTCGAGGAACTCCCCGGCCGCAGCGACGAACACTGCTAGGGAGTTGAGAGATACGGGGGCAGCGACGTTGCGCCTGGGGTCCACGGGGTCCACTACCACGAGGGGGTCTTCAAAACGTGCAGCGGCGCGCCCCTCTAGGTCTATGAAGACGGGGGGTCTCCACCGGGAGGCCGCGCGCAGCACGCCAAGAAAAGAACCGTAGTGGATGATGAGCAGCTCGCAGAGGTACCCCGAAAAGCCTTCAGTCCGTATCTCCGCACCGTACACGCCGATACCTTTAAGGAACGCCTTCAGGAGGCGCACCTCGTCCTTCTGCTCCTCAGCAAGGCGCTGGGAGACGTATCTCTGGTGCAGGGGGGTGCGATCCGTTGCAGAGATTATGGGCTCCCCCGGCTGGATGGAATAGGCGGGGACTACATCGACCTCCACGCCGTCCACGAAGGCGGTGACGTAGGGGTGCTCCGCGTAGCGTAGCTCGTACCTTTCAGAAACTGACTTCCCTATTTCAAGGGCTTCCCTTTCCATCTCTTCTCTAGGGACGTCCCTGGGGTAGAGTAGGAAGACGTCCACGTCCGAGCTCCCCCGCAGGTTCGTCCCCCTGGCAGCTGACCCCGCCACCACCACGTCCACGAACCTGCCACCCCTACGGCGTATCGCAGACACGACGCGTTCAGCAACGGAGAGTATTCTCTTCTGTTCTTCATCAGTGGGCTTCACCCTTGACAGGACCTCGGAAAGGACCCGGGAATACTCTACCACGTTTAAAATGTGGTGGTGCATAATTTAAACGTGGGACGGGTAATCGAGGAGAACGACGTCGCGAAAGTGTGTGAGGGCTGGCCGTACCCCCTCTACTCCCTGAAAAAGTATCCCTTCACCGCGGCGGAGGAGGAGCTGTTCAGGGCGATAGTGGACGTCCTCCTGAAGAAGAACTCCATCGTCTACGTGGAGTTCAAGATACTCCCAAAAGAGGCTGAAGAACTTTTCAAAAACACGTTCCGCGACGAGGTGCTCCTGAAGATACCTCCCCAGACGTTCTCAAAGCTGCCGAAAGAAGAGGAAAAGGAGCAGATAACCAACACCATTGCCGGTTACCTCCGAAAGTTTGACGTGCAGAACCCGAAAAGGCTCGCCGAGGAGATCGTGAACAGGGTGTTCGGGCTGGGCATACTCGAGGAGTTCCTAGAGGACGACTCCCTCGAAGAAGTGATGGTGAACGGCGAAAACAGACCCGTTTTCGTTTTCCACCGGCGGCTGGGCATGTGCAAGACGGACGTATACCTCTCAAAAGAGGACATACTTAGGTACATCAAGAAGGTGGCGGTGTGGGCGAACAAGGCGGTCAACGAGAGGAACCCGCTGCTGGACGCCCACCTCCCCAACGGGGACAGGTTCAACGCAACGGTACCGCCCGTTTCTGTCCTGGGACCGACGATAACCATACGGAAGTTCAGGCGGCGCCCCTTCACCCTCCTGGACATCATAAAAAAGGGTACGCTGCCGGAGGAGGTGGCCGCCTTTCTCTGGCTGGCGGTGGACGGCCTGGGCGTTGCCCCGAGGAACGTGCTCATAACGGGGGGCGCCGGAGCGGGGAAGACCACCACCCTCAACGCGCTCCTCGACTTCGTCCCCCTCGAACAGCGGATAATCACCGTGGAGGACACGAAGGAGCTGGACATCCCCCTCCACGAGAACTGGGTGCCCCTGATAACGAGGCCCGGGACTAGGGACTGCAAGGCAATCACCATGGACGAGCTGCTCCGCAACGCGTTGCGGATGCGCCCGGACAGGATAGTGATGGGGGAGGTGCGCGGTCCCGAGGCGGAGACGCTCTTCGTGGCGATGGACGTCGGCCACCAGGGAACCATGGGGACCCTGCACGCCAACAGCGCGCGGGAGGTCCTGCTGCGCCTCAAGTCCCCCCCAATGAACGTGCCGGAAGACCTCCTCCCCCTCATGAACATTATTGTGGTCCAGCACCGCCTGAGGGAGGGCAAGAGCACGGTCAGGAGGGTAATGGAGGTGGCAGAGGTAACGAGGATGGACGAAAAGGTGCTGCTGTCAGATGTGTACAGGTGGAACCCCGCAAAAAAGGCGCTGGAGCGAACGGACGTGCCTTCCCACACCCTGGAGGAGATGCACGAGGTCCTCGGCGTAACGAAGAGCTGGATAAACGAGGAGCTCGTACGCAGGGAAAGGGTACTGAGGTGGGCAGTAAGGCACGTCAGCTCGAGGGAAGAGTTCATAAAGCTGGTCAACGCCTATTACGCTGACCCCGAGGGTGTCTACAATGTCATCTCCTAAAGTGACCGTAACCGTGAGGGTGTTCCCCACGGAGTCGGAGGACAGGATCGTGAAGGTGCTGGAGGAAACGTTCCCGGGGATACAAATAGAAAAAAGGGGAGAATACATCGTGGGAAAAGGTGGGGCAGAACTTGTGGACGCGCTCGTGGATATGATAAAAAAGGAAAAAATCGCCGCGCGCGCCCACGCCCTCTTCAAGAAAAGGAGGAGGGGGGACACGGTAGTCATACCGCTGGAGAGGGACCCCCTGACGGTGAAGAGAATATCCTTCGGAGAGGACGGGGAGTTCCCACCGATCTGGATAGAAATAAGGGGGGACGTGGATGAGGTACTTGACCGTCTTCGCAGCACTGCTGATGCTGAGTAGCTGCCACGCCGCCGTCCAGGTGTTCTGGCCCACCGGGGCGGAAGCTGGGGGAGGGTCGTCCTTCTATCTGGGAAAGGTAGCCCCAGGCCACGCGGTCACCATCATCACGGACAGGGGCCCGGAGGAGGACCCGTACACGGGGGCAGACATCACCCCGGACTGGCGGATGAGTTACAGGGTCTCCGGGGACAGGATGTACATCAAATTCCACGTTCCAGAGGACGAAAGGGGTGCGAAACAGGTCTGCATAGAGCTTTACGGGGAATACAGCCGTGAGTCGTTCTGCCCCAGCATGCTCGTCAGCCCGGACCTCATAGATTTCTACGTCCAGAGGAACGTGGTGGAAGGACCAGCAGGGGAGGAAATACCCATCAAAACGCTGGTAAAAAACGCTTCCGCGGGGGACACCGCGGTGCGGGTGAGCTGTACCCTCGAAGAAAAGTACTGCAGGCAGGCAGAAGTAAAAATACGTGCAGGGAACATGGTACAGCCGGAGGTCGGGGTTGTTTACCCTTTCCCCGGAATATACAAGCTCAGACTGGTGGCGGAGGACCTCAAGAGCGGCGAGACGGACGTGGTGGAAGCACAGGTGGTGGTGAGGCCCACCCTGAAGAACAGCATGCGGGTGCTGAACTGGGGGCTGCCCGTGTACTTCCCCCTCGCCCTTCCAGCCCTTGCCATAACGTCCCTGGTGAGGTAAAATGAGCATGGAAGAGTTCATAATGGACAACCCGTGGGCTGCAGACGTTGCAAAGTCTTCGATCCTGCTGGCAATGCTCCGGTACCTGAAGCAGCCGAGGACCGTTGAAGAACTGGCCCAAACCTTCACGGGGCTCAGCGACGACGACATCGCCAGGGCGCTCTACATACTCAAGGGGGTGGGGGCGGTAGAGGGGGACGGCGAAAGGGTGTGGCTGAGCGACAAGGGGAGGAAGTTCATGAAAGCGTACGACGAGACGTTCTAACGGTAGCGGAGTATGGCGACGACGCCCCCCATCTTTTCCACCATGTACGCGGGTTCGAACGTTTTCGGAACGATGAGTATCTTCCCGCCACCGTCCCTGACCGCGTCCAGTATCCGGCGGGCCGTCTCCCTGTTCTTGAGGAAGTATTCCTCGTGCATGAGGAGCACTTCCACCGCGCCGCTGACGGCGTATTCCTCCACCTCTTCCCCGACCGCGACGGGCTCTCCCTTCGCCAAACGGGCCGTGAACTCCTGGACGTAGCGGAGGATCTCGGAAAGGCGGTGGTTCTGGACGACGTCTTCTAAGCGGTTCGCAAGTATCTCGTGGACCCCCTTCATACCTGCGAGGGAGACCCTGACGCCGACGAAACGCTTTGCAGACCCCTTCGACTTTGCGAACCTTATAAAATCCTCGTAAAAAAAGCCCGGACTGCCCACTACGACGAGGTCCGGCTCGAGCTCGGAGACAAACCGGAGGACCTGCCCGTAGTACTCTGAAAAGTCCTGCACCTCCCCGCGCTTCCCCTTCCGGGGGTTCTTCACGTAGCCCCTGCGATGGAGCCGCTGGGAAAGGGTGCAGACGAGGGCGCCCTCGTCGTCCATGGAAACTATCGTTATTGTGGGCCTCTTCGACTCCTCGACGGCTTTCCGGATCTCATCAAGGACGTGCTCAGACCACTGCTTTTTCTCAAAGGTTAGCTCTGTGCCCTTCCGTATCTCAACGGTCTGGTACCTGCCTTTCCCCACGTACTCCTCGGGACGGGCTTCGACGACCGTACCCGAGATGCGCAGGGCGCCAGAATACTCGTGGAACGCGACGTCCTCCACCAAGACCCTCACGAAGACGCGGAACACCCTTCCCGGCCCCCTCTCGCCCTCCCTCTTGACGCGGCGCAGGACCACTCCCTCCACGACGTCCCCCCTGTCCACCGCCCGCTCCAGCACCCAGAGGTCCTCCAGCGTCTCGGGCACCACCCGTATCCTCTTGCTCTTCCTGTCCGCGAAGACTAGTTGCATATTTAAAGGAAACTCCGGATGTTTTTTTATCATGAAGCTGGACAGGGACGGGATAATCACCATCCTCATCGGGCTCGCCCTAGTCGCGCTCGCATGGGGAGTGGAGTACTACTTCTTCGCCGGGGGCGACGCCGTCCAGGCGGCGGTAAACGTGGTGAAGGATGTCATAATCGGAGGGATCGCCGGGGTAGGCCTGCTGTTGCTGGTGGTGGGGATACTGTTCCTGACGGCCTGGTAGCATGAGGGTAGCGGTTATCGACTACAACAAGTGCAAGCCGGAAAAATGTGGTTACCTCTGCGCAAGCACCTGTCCTGTAAACAGGAGCGGGGGCGACCCGGCGGTAGAGGTATCGGAAGAGGACAACAGACCGCGCATATCCGAGCCCCTCTGCATAGGCTGCGGGATCTGCGTAAAAAAGTGCCCTTTCGGGGCAATAACCATAGTCAACCTGCCGGAAGAGGTTGGTACCCCCGTCCACCAGTACGGTCCCAACGCCTTCCGCCTCTACGGGCTACCGTACCCGCGGAAGGGAAAGGTTGTAGGGATAATAGGGCGGAACGGGGCGGGCAAGTCCACGGCGGTCCGCATACTCTCAGGCATCGTCCGGCCGAACCTTGGAAGGTATGACGACCCGCCGGACTGGGACGAAGTGATAGACCACTTCAAGGGGACCGAGCTGCAGGCGTACTTCGAAAGGGTACGGGACGGGAAGGTAAAGCTTTCCTACAAGCCCCAGGAAATAGAGGCGATACCCAGGATGTTCTCGGGTACCGTCCGCGAGCTCCTCAGCAGGATAGACAGCGAAAAGGTGGAAGACGTGGCGGAAAGGGTGGGCATCGCCCACATCCTCGACCGCCAAGTCTGCAAGCTGTCGGGGGGCGAGCTCCAGCTCCTGGCGGTCGCCGCCGCGATAATGAAAGAAGCAGACATCTACTTCTTTGACGAGCCCTCGTCTTACCTCGACGTGAAGCAGAGGCTGCGCGCCGCACAGATAATCCGCTCGCTGGCGGGGAAGGGCGGCGTGATGGTGGTGGAGCACGATCTGGCGGTCCTGGACTACCTGTCGGACGGCGTGTTCATAGTCTACGGCGTGCCGGGGGCCTACGGCATGGTCTCGGGGTACAAGAGCGTCAGGGAAGGCATAAACCAGTTCCTGGACGGCGTGCTGAGGGAGGAAAACATGAGGATAAGGGAGGAGCCGGTGCGCTTCGAGGTCAGGCCCCCCGGTGACTGGCAGGGAAAAGTCCTGTTTGAGTACCCTTCCCTCAAAAAGGACCTCGGCGGGTTTTACCTGGAAGTGGAAGGCGGTGCCGTGCGGGAAGGGGAAATAATAGGGATCCTCGGGCAGAACGGCATAGGCAAGACCACCTTCGTCCGGATGCTGGCGGGGGAGATAGAGCCCGACGAGGGCAAGGTGGAGACAGAACTAAAGATCTCCTACAAGCCGCAGTACATCAGCTTCCCCGACGTGCCGGTCTCCCAGCTCTTCATGGAAGAGGGTATTGACCTGCCTTTCTTCGAATCGGAGGTCAAGAGGCAGCTGGAAATCGATAAGATCTGGGAGAACAGCGCCGCGGAGCTTTCCGGCGGGGAAAGGCAGCGCGTAGCGGTGGCGCTCTGCCTCTCAAGGGAAGCAGACATATACCTGCTAGACGAGCCGTCGGCGTTCCTTGACGTGGACCAGAGGCTGACGGTGTCAAAACTCATAAAGAAAGTGGTTGCGAGCAGGAAAAAGCTTGGGTTCGTGGTGGAGCACGACATCGTAATGGTGGACTACGTGTCGGACCGCCTCATCGTCTTCTCGGGGGAGCCGGGGAAGAGGGGAAAGGCATCGGCACCGTTACCCATGCGCGAAGGCATGAACAGCTTCCTCAAAGAGCTCGGCATTACCTTCCGCCGGGACCCCCACACGGGAAGGCCGAGGGTGAACAAACCCGGATCGCAGAAAGACGTGGAGCAGAAGAAATCAGGGGAATACTACTACACAGGCGCGTAGTAGAGGAGGGTAGGCGCGAGGAGGAAAAACATGGCTACCCTCTTCTCAACGCCGAAGACATGCGTTAGCACCCCTGCAAGCGTGGAAGAAAGCGAGAGCAGCACCCCGGGAACACCGGAGAGGGTATATGCAAGCGCCGCCACGAAGAGGAGCGACAGCAGCTTAACGCGGCGTGAAGAGTAGAAGCGGTAAAGGGAAGGGGCGAGAACGAGCGCAAGGAAAACGCCAATGCAGACGCCAAAGGCGACGGCTGCCCAGACCCGTGGCAAGTAAACATAGTCAGGGAGGGCCGCGGCGAAAGACGACCTCACCATGCCGAAGTTTTTGCCGTACGCCGTCAGGAGAAGGGAAGAGGTCGCCACGGACCCGGAAGCCACGACCATCTCTTCGTCCCTCGCCCGCAAAGCCGGTTCTATTATGAACGCCGCGAGGGAGACAGAT
>DQUH01000003.1 GCA_015662385.1 Methanobacteriota archaeon
CGCCAACCAGTGGACGACCTTCCAGAGAACCAGTGCAAAGCTTTCCGGGAAGGCAGGGCGCACCATTTCGTGGAGGTAGACGAGAACTGCAACGTGATAAGGGTCTACTGACAGTTAGAGAGTTCTTTGAAATCTTTGCCCCACACCCTCGAGCATACACCGTCAACATAAATCCATAGTGTGGGGAAGAAATCTGCAAAAATACCCTTTTGCTAAAGGGCCCGCCCAACACGGTAATAATTATACATAACAACACAAAGGGCGGTTGTAGAAACAGGTGAGAAAGGAATATTTTGGCATAGAAAAACGAAGGCTTAACCGCCGGAGCCCATTACAACGTCCCCTATGAATTCCCTAAACTTCCACGCAAGCCTGGGGCGGTCTTTCAAAACACGTAAGGCGATGGATCGCACTGCACCGGCATCTCCTTCAGCCATTGCGAGGACGTCTTCTGAGCCCAGTACGTCCACCAGATAGTTAAAGTCTTCATCGTCGAGGCGTTCAAAAGCGTATCGGAGTTTTAGAGCTGTTTCAAGGGATCTGCCCCTTAATTTCCACCATCTGTCGTTGTATTCGGACAGCGTAGAATCCGCGAAATCTCCGCGCTCAAAGGCCTTGAGGGCGACGTCTGCGGCGATTTCCGCAGCCTCCATGGCGAGGAACATGCCGCCCCCGTGGAGGGGGTGGACCTGGTGCGCAGCATCACCGACAACGATCAGTCCGTCCGCAGTCATTTTTTTCAGAAAACCGCCTACGGGGATCCCGCCGCCACGGACCTCAAGCACCGAAGCATTAGAAAGGCCGTAGTCCTTCCCGTGTTTTTCTATCCATCTGTCAAGGTACTGCTTCGCGGTGGCGTCGAGGCGGGCGTCGATCCCAATGCCCACGTTCGCAGTGTTGTCTCCCTTTGGAAATATCCAAACGTAACCGCGGGGGGCCACATCCCTGCCGAAGAAAAGGTGGATTGCATCGGCGTCAATGTCCAGCCCGGACATCAAGTACTCGAAACCAGAGTCAACGTGGTAAGCAGGTTGAAACGTGTTAAGACCTGCTTTCCTAGCAAGGAGGGACTCGAACCCGTCGGCAGCTATGACCAGCGGCGCCCTGAACTCCCTTTCTTCACCAAGAAAACGTGCGCGGACGCCGGCGACCCTGCCACCCTCTTTTATGACGTCGCAGACATCGTGGGCCGCCAACACCCTCGCGCCTTTTCTCGTCGCAGCCTTCGCCATTTCTCTTTCCATAATCGGACGTTCTACAACGTAACCGTTGCCTGGTATGCGCACGCTGCGCCCGTTGGGGGCGTAGAGGTAAGCACCTTTAACTGGCCAGCCCTTCCAGCCGTCCGAGTCCGGCAGCCCAGCATTCAAAAGCATATTTACACCATCTACACCCAGCCCTTCAGCACAGCGGACGGGGGAACCAATCTCCTGCTTTTTATCCAAGACGAGGACGTCCAAACCTCCTTCAGCAGCTTTAATTGCAAAGAACAGGCCTGCCGGGCCACCACCAGCAACTACTACGTCCCACTCACTCTTCACGAACACCACCGCCGGGTAAAAGCAGCGCGGCAACAGGACAGCCCTTTATACAAGCGCCACAGCCGGTGCACAGATCCGGGTCCACCCTAACACAACCATCGGTCAAAACCACAGCGCCGACGGGACACACCCCTACACAGAGGCCACAGCGGATGCATTTGGAGGGCAACCACGCGGGCACTTCTTTCCCACCCATTGAAAGAATAATGTTGAAGGAAACGCATATAATCCAGTCCTGAAATGATAAGATTAAAAACAGAGTTTAATAAATTTAGTTTCGTGACGGGTGTCTGCCTTTTGCTTCTATGACGTTTTCTTCATCACCTTTGCAGACGGGGGTGTGCGCTTTGTCCGAAAAAAGAATTAGGACTATTGAAGAGAAGTGGCAAAAAAAGTGGGAAGACGCGAGGATCTTCGAAGCTGATGCTGACCCGTCGAAGCCAAAGATCTTTGTAACTTTTCCGTACCCTTACGTAAACGGGGACGGTCACCTCGGACACCTGTACACGCAGCTCCACGCCGAGTTTTACGCAAGATATAAGCGCATGAAGGGTTACAACGTTCTTTTCCCACAGGGCTTTCACGCAACGGGCCAGCCAATTGTAGCGGCGGCGAAGAGGATCAGAGAAGGAGATAAAAAATACGTTGAAATACTCAAGCAATACGGGTTTAGCGACGATGAGATCCCTGAGTTCGGGGACCCAAAGAAGTGGATAGAGACCTTTGTGGAGAGGTGGATAAAAGCACTCAAGGGCATGGGCTTCTCCATTGACTGGAGGCGCACCTTCTACACCACAGAGTTAAACCCTCCCTACGACAGGTTCGTCCGCTGGCAGTATATAAAACTAAAGGAAAAAGGGCTTGTGGTGAAGGGGACGCATCCCGTGGTCTGGTGCCCCGTGGAAAAAATACCCGTGGGTGACCACGACAGGCCAGATGAGTACGCAGGAATAGGGCCTGAAGAGATCGTTGTGGTTAAATTCCGCATGGACGACGGCACCGTTATTCCCACGGGTACGTACAGGCCGGAAACGGTGTACGGCGTCACAAACATATGGATAAACCCCGATGCTGAATACATCTTGGCAGAAGTGGACGGGGAACGGTGGGTGATATCTGAATGGGGCGCCAAAAACATAGCGGAGCAGCTCCACGGAGTAAAGGAGATAAAGAAGATAAAGGGGGAGGAGCTCGTCGGAAAAACTGTGAAAAACCCTGTGACAGGTGATCAGGTACCGATTTTACCGGCAAAATTTGTGGACCCAGACGTGGCGACTGGAATCGTCATGAGCGTACCAGCACATGCACCCTACGACTGGATAGCCCTTGAAGACATCAAAAAGGATGAAAAAACCCTCGAAAAATATGGGTTGAAAGAAGTAGTGGAGCACATAAAACCGATAAGCTTGATAAAGGTGGAAGGCTATTCTGAATTCCCCGCAAAAGACGCCATCGAGAAATACGGTATAACAAGCCAAGAAGACGTTGATGCCCTTGAGAAGGCGACAGAAGAAATATATAAGAAGGAATTCTACACGGGGAAACTCAGGGAAATCTTTGGAAAATACGCTGGAATGGTGGTGCAAGAAGCAAAAGAATTTCTTGTGGAGGAGTTCGTTGAAAGGGGCGTAGCAACAAAGATGTGGGTCACGCCGGTACCTGTTGAAGACAGGGCAGGCCACAGATGTATAGTGAAAATCGTGGAAGACCAGTGGTTTTTAAAATACTCTGACCAAGAGTGGAAAAAAATAACGAAAGAAACACTGAAAGATACTGTTTTTGATCCGGAGCCAGACGCGCGCAGGGTTGTAGAGCACACTGTGGACTGGCTCCGCGACTGGGCGTGCACGCGGGACGTGCGGTCATCTCTTGGTACACGGCTACCGTGGGATGACACGCAGTACATCGAGTCGCTGTCAGATTCCACGGTGTACATGGCGTACTACACCATCGCCCATTACCTGCAGAACGCGGAAAAATACAGTATTGACGTTAGTGCGGTGGGCGAGGAGTTTTTTGACTACGTCTTCTACGGTAAAGGGAAAGCAGAGGAAGTAGCAAAGAAAGTAGGGACGAGCAGGGAAACAATAGAAGCCATGAGACGCGAGTTTGAGTACTGGTACCCAGTAGACCTGCGGTGTACGGGCAAGGACCTCCTGCAGAACCACGTGACGTTTTCGATATTTCACCATGCTGCGCTGTTCCCGGGCAAGCACATTCGGAGGTGGAGCGCTAACGGTTGGGTGCTGCTGGACGGGCAGAAAATGAGCAAAAGCAGAGGGCATTTCATAACAATACTCATGGCGCTGGAGAGGTGGGGGGCGGACGCGACAAGGTTCGCCGGGGCGTACGCCGGGAACATGACGCTGGACGACGCCAACTTCGAAACAGATGTGGCGAACGTGATGGGGGAGGAACTCCTCAGGTGGACGGAGTTCATCAAGGATTGGTACGGCAGAGGCGGAGAAGAGTACAGGAGTATTGACCGCTGGTTCGAAAGCAGGGTAAACAGGATAATAGCGAGTGTAAATGAAGAGTATGAAGCATTGAACACTAGAAACGTGGTCAACGCGGCGTGGTTTGAAATGTGGAGGACCGTTAAATACTACCTGCGCAGGACGCTCCACAGACCGAACAAGGATGTGCTCTCACGGGCGCTGGAAGACTGGGTGAAGATGATGGCGCCGGTGACACCACACATCGCCGAGGAGATATGGCACGGGGTGTTCATGAAAAACAGCTTTGTGTCCGCCGAGAGCTTCCCGGAGGCTGACAGGAAAAAGATAGACGAACACGCTGAGAAAATGGAAGAATACGTGCAGCGCGTGGTGGACGATGTGAAAGAGGTACTGAGGCTGGCAAAAGTGGATGAACCGAAGCGGGTCGTGTTGATACTTGCGGAGGAATGGAAGTACAGGGTACTCAAAAAGGTAAAAGAGCTTCTCAGCAGGGGTGAGAGAAACGTAGGCGCAATTATGCGGGAAATTCCGGAGGAGTACAGGAAAGACATTGTTAAGCTCATTGCATCTGCCGTAAAAAACCCTAAAAAAATCCCGGAAGTACTGGGAAGCAGGGATGATGAAAGGAAACTGTTGCTTGAAGCAAAGGAATTCATTGAAAGAGAGGCCGATGTAAAGATATACATAACAGGGGAGTACGACCACCCAAAGGCGAAAAGCGCACTACCCTTCAAACCGGCAATAGTCGTAGAATAACACCGTCAATGTATAAAAACCACCAGACAGTGAGTACATTATGGAGGCTATCATACACGATGTGTTAGTGGGTATCCCGCTGCTCCTCTGGACAGTGTTTGTTACGTTTGTACTGGCAAAGTGGTTTTACAAGAAATATTCCAATTACCGCGCCAGGAAAGCGATACATTACTTTGCCGGCGGTATCGTGGCCATTGCAGCACCGTTCGTGTTCAAAACACCCTACGTAATAGCCACAGCTTCGTTTTTGCTTTTTATAATGTTATACGTACCCCACGCCAGAAGGCGACCGTTACAATGGTTCCAGATAGAGGATAAGTACGGCGAAGTGTACTTTGCCTTTTCTTATTTCGTTCTCTTTTCAATCTTCTGGAATATAGACGTGTGGGTGGCTGTAACGTCAGCCCTTTTCGTGGCCTTTGGGGACGGGATAACGGGGATCATAAAGGAGCATTACTATGGAAAAAGGGAAAACGAACGGGCAGTAAAGGGGTTGAACCTCGGGAACCTCGCCATGTTTTTGGTATGCGCACCAATAGGGTATGCGTTGCAAGGCGTGCCCGGGCTTGTTGCTGCGGTCTATGCATCGCTAATAGAGGCTTTTTACGGTGTGGACGATAACGTGACGATCCCGTTGGGCTCCGCAGCAATCATCTGGTTACTAAAGAGTGCTGGAGTATGACGTTCAAATGCCCTCCCGCAAGACAGTCTCCACAACCCGCTCCACGGTTTCCACGTCGTCTATGTATACAAACTCGTTCTTGCCGTGGATGTTACACTCCGAACGCAGGGGGCCGAACTGCACCACGGGCATCCTGTCGGCGAAATGGACGCCATCCGTCCCTCCTAGGTCTATGTACAGATCCTGGGGTTTTCCAGTAACGTCCGCAACGATATCTGCAAAGCGTTTGGCGTGCTCACCTTCCGAAATCCACGGACGCATTAGAGTCTCCCTTTCCAAGGAAACACACATACCCCCGCTTTCCGCAAAAGACAGTATGCTTTCACGAATCCACTCCCACGCAAATTCACCATCATAGCCTGGAACCGTGCGGACATCAACGAGTATTTCCGCGGAATCGGGGATTACGTTCCCAGCAATACCGGAGCGGAACATTGTTGCGCTAAGACGTAAAGGCACCCTGTCGTAGTGCTCGGGCGCCCGGTATCTTGACACGAAAGTTCGTTCTGCTACGTGCCCGAGGTGTTCAATAAAATGGAGAATTTTTGCCGCACAGTAAATGGCGTTTTTACCCAGAAAAGGGTAGCCAGAATGGGCTTGTTTACCATGAACCTTTATCTTTATGCGTAGACTGCCTGAAGCGCCAACGGACACGTAAGGGCCAGAATCTAAGACAACGATTATGTCTCCCCTTATCTGCCTCATAAATTCCTCTGATTCCCCCGTCTCTTCAGCGCCAACGGATACAACAACAGGGTCGACCACCGGGTCATCAACAGATGCTAATGCCCCAAGGGCTGCCACGATGCTCGATTTATCGTCCGCGGAACCGCGGCCAAAGAGTTTCCCGTCCTTGACGAACGGCTTGTAAGGGTCGAAATCCCAGCCGTCGCCCGCGGGTACCACATCGTGGTGAACGAGGAAGACCACGCGCCGGCCCCTACCGTTAGGATGTTTTATTATTGCGTTGGGAATGCCTGCACTGTCCTCCACGTATTCAGCGTTGAGCCCTTTTTCCTCGGCGGCGGAAACAATAAGCCTCGCAGCTTCACGCTTTGCTTCAATATTGCCTGGTTCTGAAGGTATTGAAACAAGTCGTTTCAACAGATCAATATCTACCATGATCAAGATTTACCTTATTTA
>DQUH01000002.1 GCA_015662385.1 Methanobacteriota archaeon
ATGCCTTTTTCTGTATATGTTTTGACTTTTGTTTTCGGCCCTATCTCTTTAGCAACCTCTTTTTTAATGGTCCTCCTCTTTATTTTTTCAGAACCCATGCCTTTGGCGCCCCCGCAACAGTTGCTGTCGGCTTTTCAGGCCGTGTTGCGTTGCAGGACGTCCCCTGTACGTCCTCAAGGGAGAAGTAGCCACGGGTGAGACGTCCTCGCACATCCCATTCTCCATAAGGATCTTCATAACTCTTTGCGGCGCCCATATTTATATATTCACTGTGGCGGTAGCCCTGGCTTTTTTTAATGAATGATTTTATGGAGAATGGCGCAGGGTGGGGGGTTCTCGGTACTAACCTGGGGAAAACAGCGCCGGGGAGGGGATTCGAACCCCTGCGGGCCTTACGGCCCACCGGATCTCAAGTCCGGCCCCTTAGACCCCTCGGGCACCCCGGCAAAACCGGCAGAATTAACCCTATATTTTTGGGTATGCGGCGCTGACTACATTTTTTATCTTACTTAAAATGTTTGCCCACACAGCGTATTTACTTTTTTCTTCTGTTTTTTCAAAGTATAATTTGCATGTGTTGGCAACCGATTCTAACGCTTTCAACAGGGCGCGGTCCGTGTTAGCTGATAGCATATTTATGTACTCACTTGTTAATTTATGTAAAAGGTTAAGGGGGTATTTATGCTGATTTTTCCATAGCGTAGAAAGGGCCTGCATTTCACAGTGCATTTCGCCTAACTTGGGAAGGTTTTCCCGATTTTCTAGAACGTGGTATGTAATGTCTGTATGGTACTGCCACGGTATCGAATCGGCCGTTGTTCTGAGCGTTTTAGCGATGTATTCCACTTGCTTCATTTCCGCGTTGCCGCGCCTTTTTTTGTTTTTTGAAAAAGATGCGGATTCTAGCTGAATTATATTATATCTATCAAAATTATGTTTATCAAATATATTTTCCAGCATACTGTGTATTGGATTGTTGTTTAAAATATGTTTATTGTTTCCCTTGGATATATATACTATGGTGGGCATTATTTTTAGTTCTGCGTTATCGTTGTGGGCCAGCTTTTCAAAAGTATCTATAACGTATTTCCACCCCCTAATTTTATAGTCGATTTTACTCAGATCCGTGGTTACTTCTGCGGGAACGATGTAAAATACGTCCTTTTTTCCGATTTTGTTCCTTGTTATGTATAATAAATCAACATCGCTCGTATACTCCGTAGCGTTATTGTTGTTTTTTCTTACCTGTATGAGCACGTTCGGGTGGGCGCTTTTGTGCAATATTGTGCCCACACCGCGGAGTATTTTATATGCATCGTGTACGGTGGAATAGTGCGCGACAATTTCGCGCACATTGGGAGTGCCTTTTTTCGGGTAATCCGGGGCTATGTAAATGGGCCTCCCCGCCGGTTCATAATAGGGGTAGATTGGTTTTCCTTTCTGTATTCCCGTTGTGGCAATGGGAAACTGCAAGCATTTCGTAACGTTATGGTCGTCTTCTATAAAGAGGCGGACAACCGTTGGTTTTAATTTGTGTTCGGCGTAGTCATACACGCAGTTTATCGCGTGTACCACCTTTGAAAGCTGGGCAGATGGTTTTAGATATATGTTTACTTGATCTATTTTGCTATGTTTTGTTTTTGCAGGTTTTATATTTACATCTTTACATCCCCTTTTGCCCAGCGTATTTTTTATTTCGTATTTTAAATCGGCCTTTTTTGTTATTATCTTTCTACCTTGCAACCATTCCATACCTCAAGCGCCTCCGCAACGGTTAACACGGGCTTTTCAAACCGGGCGTAATCGTCTATGGCTACCCTGGGGCACCCAGTGAACACGTACGCGTCGTAGGGCATCCCTTTGACGTATTCGGGGAAAAAATAATCGCAGACGAGGACGTCCGCGCACAGCCCGTTGCTTTCAAGGATTTTAGCGAGCTGCTTTGCAGCTTTTATGTTTCTCTGCCCCTTTTTCATGGTGATTACAACGCCTACCCTTCTAGCTGTCTTAGCGAGCGCTTTTGCGGCCTCCCTCTGGCGTACGTATTTTTCTGCGTGCGGTTCCATATCTATGAGCTTGCCCGCAGGGGTAAGCACGTACGTCTTTCTCCCGGTCCACATACGCGCGATTATCCCGTGGAAAACGCCGTCAGTGATGACCACGTTAACGTCCGCGTCTACGCTGCACGCGGAGGGATCACAGCCGAGCACCTGTCCCTCGTCTCCAAAGGTGCTTTTGCCCACCACTATCTTATTCCCCAACTTCTTTTTTATTCTATCTAAATACGGAAGGTAGTGCACTGTGGTACAAAGGGCGATCTTTCCCGGAATGCTCCTTAAAACCTTTATTATTTTCTCCACGTCCAGACTGAGGGTGAGGGGGACGTAAACAACGGGGATTTCGGTGGCAGTATTCCCGAATCGGTTGTGCCCCACGTGTATCAGCACATCAGCACCCAACTCCTTTGCTTCGAAGTCTTTTACATCGCAGGCCCCGTAAGCAGGGTCGATGAAAATGAACACCTCTTTAGCACCTTTCCTTTTAAGCACGTCTGCGACCGTGTTGGCGCACTGTTTTAAGCCTTCGGGGAGCTGGACTGCTACCCGTTTTCCGGCAACTTCTACGTCCTGGAGTTCACTTCGAACGCTCTCCGCAGTGCCTGCCATCTCTACTTCTGCGCCGTTATGAGCTCCAGGATCCCCCTTATCGCGTCTTCTTTCCGCCCTTTCCGGTATTTTTCCAAATGCTCTTTCAGGGCCAGCATCCATTCGGTATATTTTTTCTTTGTCATTTCTTTAATAGTACCTGTGCTTGTGCGTGCACGGGCAAGTGCGTCTAGTATGATCTTCGCGTGCTTATCCTCAAGGGAGTTTTGTTCTATGCGGCGGATGTGTCTCGCCACTTCTCCGAGCGCCAGGAGCATTTCCGGATCTTTTGTTTTGCCCACGTGTTTGACGTGCGCCAGCAGTTCCTTCTGAAACGGCGTCCCCCTGTGTTTGCCGTACGCCTCCACTATTTCCTTTACCGTTTCAAGCAGTTTACTACCTTTTACGGGGTCGTCTTCCTCGAGCCCCATGTCGATGAGCTTCATGAAGTGCTCCATTTTGTGGACTTCTACGTTTCGGAAAACGGCGTTGGACGCCCGGCCGTATGCTTGCATTCTAGGGATCTCTTTCAGGAGCTCATTTGCCGCCCTGACCATTTTTCCTATGGACTCTATGATCCCCTTTCTTGTCTCCCTCCTGACCACTATGCGTTTTAACCTCCCGACCCTCATGTTATTACAACCCTCCGGTGGTTTTTATTCTACGCGGGCGAACATGCATTTCAGGTACAGGGTTTCCGGCTGGGGGAGGTAGACGCTGTGGTCGGGCGCCTGTCCCCGCAGGGACCCCAGCATCTGTATCCTCCTCC
This sequence comes from Methanobacteriota archaeon, assembly GCA_015662385.1. Lineage (GTDB taxonomy): Archaea > Iainarchaeota > Iainarchaeia > JAADDC01 > JAADDC01 > SZUA-1452. The sequence continues at coordinate 3,415 of DQUH01000002.1, forward strand.
CTGTTTTTTCTGCGGCGCCCCTGACTATGCCCACGAAGTCTTTCGGCGTTATGGGGTGGGAGCAGGAACACGTCACTAGCAGTCCGCCTTCTTTAAGTAGCTTGATCCCGGCCATATTTATACGAAAGTACATTTTTTTGGCATCTTCCACGTCGCCCCCACCCTTGGCGAGGGCAGGGGGGTCCAGCACCACGACGTCGTACCTTTTTCCCTTTCTTTCCAGTTTCTCCATCGTTTTCAGGGCGTCTGCCGTAATCACCTTCCCGTCCACGCCGTTCAGCTCCAGGTTTCTCCGGATCATCCTGCTAGCTGCCCTCCCTAGCTCCACGAACGTCACTTCACCCCCCGCCACCGCCGCGTGGATGCCGAACCCTCCCGTTGACGCGAACACGTCCAGAACTTTATCGCCGGGGCATATGTGCCTCTCCAGCTCTGTCCTGTTTTCCCTCTGATCCAGGTAAAAGCCGGTTTTCTGTCCGCCTACCACGTCCACGTAGAAACGGGCGTTTCCTTCATTTATCACCACGTATTCACCTATCCTGCCAACGAGCCATTTTTCTACCGGTGGGAGCCCCTCCCTTTTCCTCCCCGCGCCTTTTCCCTTGAGGTACACGTGGTCAACCCCGTACTTCCGCAGTTCCTCCGCGACGAACCCCAGATACCTTTCAAGCCCGAGGCACTGGTTCTTTACCACAGCCACGTCTCCAAAGCGGTCCACCACCAGCCCCGGGAGAAGGTCCCCCTCTGCGAATACCCACCGGTACGTGTCCCCGTAGAGCTTCCCCTTCCACCGGGCAGCCTCTTCAATCCGTCTTGCCAGCACATCCTCCGGCGCCTCTTCGCCCCAGGTGAACAGCCTGAGCGCTATCGCAGACTTCGGGTTGTAGAAGCCCATGCCGAGCGTCTCTCTTCCGTGTTTTATCTCCACCCAGTCCCCTGCGTTTGCGTCTGCCCGCAGTACGTTCTGGGCGTACACGTGGAGGGCTCCCCTCTTAAGCTCCCTTGCAGCTTTTTCGTTTACCCAGACTGTTTTCATCAGTGGTGCACCGCTAACTTTATTCCGATCATGAGCGCCACGCCCAGGGCAAACGCAACGAAGTGCTTTGTGCTCTTTTTCAGGTCTTTTTCTTTATGGAGTTCAGGGATGAGGTCGGAAGCGGATATGTATATGAACCCCCCGGCTGCGAAGGCAAGGAGCGGTGCTATCAACCACTCAGGCGTAAGGAACCACCCCACGATGCCGCCGAGGATGCAGGTGGCCTGGGCGAGGAACGTCCATATAATCGCCTTTTTCTTGTCGTACCCCCCGTAAACGAGCACGGAAAAGTTTCCGAGCTCCTGCGGGAGCTCGTGGCCCATGATGAGCGCCGCCGTCACCCACCCTGTTACTTCGTCCACGAAGAACGCGGCGGCGATGACGAGGCCGTCGATGAAGTTGTGGATGCTGTCCCCCACGATCGTCAGGGCTGTCACGGGGTGCACCTCACACCCCTTACTCTTGTGGCAGTGGTGCCAGTGCAGGTA
>DQUH01000070.1 GCA_015662385.1 Methanobacteriota archaeon
CACCATCCGGTAGATCACTTCAGATAGCGCGTCGTAGTGCAGTCCCCCCTCCACAAGACGCCTCAGCTTCCTCTTCTCCGGCGTTGTGAGGTCAAGGGGCACCCCCCTGCGCTCCCCCGAGCTGAAGAGGAGGAGTGCCACCTCGGGCTCCATGTTCCTGTAAAAGTTGTCCAGCTCGTAAGCGAGGCGGAGCTTCATCCCGAAATTCGTGGTGCGGACGATATCACGGATGGCCGGGCGGAGGGGACGGATGACCGCCGTGGAGTACTCCCCGGACTCTGGGTTGCGCTTGGGCGAGACGTGGACGGGCACGAAACCGTTTTTCATCCAGAAGCGCAGCAGTGAATCCGTCGCCCCGAACACCGCACCAACCCAAGAATAGTCGCCGGCTTCCGCATATTCAACGAGCTTTTTCAGGGCAAAGGAGCCCACTCCCCTGCCCTGGAGTTCAGGATGGGTGGCGATGCGGACCACGCGCAGGCCCTTCGCCCTCGCAAAGTTGTCGTAACCGTAGTATTTGAGCATCAGGTCCGGAATTATGTTCCCCTGCACCACCTCGCCGTCCTTCAAAAGGTCTATGACCGCCTTCGGCAGCCCCCCTTCCTCCGCCACCTGCAGGGAGCAGACCACCTTACCAGAGGACGTTCTAACCACGAAGGCGTTCTGGTTGGGGGCGTCGGCGAGGATTGCAATGTCCCGGGGGTTGTTCCTGTAGTGGGCGTAAACATAAATCCCTATGAACTGGCGGAGCGTTTCCTCCTCTTCCAGGAAAATGCGCTCGACGTCAAGCTTCTCGAAGACGAGGTTGCCCTCCTCAACGTCCCTAAAGTCCCTTTCATCGAGTTCTGCAACCTCCGCGTCCAGCAGGAACACGTCGTAGAGCCAGGACTCCACGGGGTCGCCCTCCCCGTAGCGTATGGGCTCGCTCATGCGCAGTATGCTCACGTCGAACTTTTCCTGCAGGGCGGGGAGGAAACGGTACTGGAAGAGGCGCCCCGTACCCTCGTAGCCGTGGGTGGTGGTGGAGAACACGAGGCGCCTGTACCTGCGGAGGAGGGATTTGAGGAGCGAGACGTAAATGCCCGCCGCCTCGTCCACCACGAGGAGGTCAGCCCTGCGCTCCACGGCGTCCAAGGGTTCAAGGAACGCCACTTCGCCGCCGTCCTTCACCACAATCTCTTTCTTCCCCTCCCTGAACTCCTTCCCCAGCGCTTCCAGCCCCCGCTTCACAAAGTTGAACACTTCCTCCGCGTTCTGGTAAGAAGGTGCCGTCACAACTACCTTCCATTTTTTCCTCGAAAGGATACCCGCAAGGGCAAGACCCACCGCTGCGGACTTGCCCCGCCCCCTGTCTGCAAGGACAACGTATGCTTTTTTCTTGTTGTTCAGAACGCCCTCCAAGGCGTTGATAACGTCCACCTGGTCCTGTGTAGCCGCAAGCCTGTAAAGATCCTCAGGGAACTCGGAATCCTTTGGAATCTTGATGGTTTTGCTCTTCCTTTTTGCAGGTTTCTCTTCCGGGACCTTGACGGGCTTCCCGTCGTCTGAAAGGATGTAGATGCCGTCGTGTTCGAAGAGCTTCTTCACCACGCGGTTCAGAAAAACGCTGCGGCAGTCCTTGACGGAATACGGCGGCGTAACAACGTAGTGCTCGTGGAAATAGAGCTTGGAGCTGGCCCATACGTTTAGCTCGGGTACTATTAGAATTATAATGCCGGGGCCTCGGACAGTCTCGACGATGATACCGATGTCCTTCGGCGGGAAGTTTTCGTGGGCGTCAAGGACGAGCACGTCGTACGTCCTCCCGAGAACCGTGCTGGCTATGGCAAACGGTTTTTTCTGGACGAGGTACCCCAGACCGTGAACGTTGCGGGCGAACTCCTTGAACCTGCGCTCCCCGATGTCGGACTCTTTGGGGAACTCCGCAAAGTAAACGAGGTCCTTCCCCACGTACCCCCTTGCCTCGCGGAGGATCTGGCCGGCTATTTTCATGCTTTTCTTCCAGTCACCGGATATTACGAAAAGCCGGCGGTGGCGCATTTCCTTCGCTGATTCCAAAGCTTTCTTTACGAGCTCCATGTCACTCCCCGTAGGTGTCCGCCACGTACACCTCTGTGAGCACTGCTAGAGGTAGAATAAAGCTAAGGGCCTGGTAAAGTACGAAGAGGAAGCTCCAGGCCCAGGGCAAATAGACAGCAATAAACCCGAAAAGGTACCAAATTATCGTCAGCACCACAGAGGCCCCGAGCATGTACAGGACTATCTGGAACCAGCGGCGCCGGCCCACAAGAACACCGTTCCTGAGGGCGTCCGAAATGGAGTCTGAGTCAACGACGAGGGAAACAAGGGACGGGGAGACCACCGGGGTGTACACGAAGAGGAAAATAAGAAACAATGCAAACGCAACAGTCAAGACCGTCGTGTTCGAGGACAGAAATATCAGAAGAGCGAACAAGAGGAAAAAGGGCGCCAGTATAATAACACCGAGGATTATGGATGGAATCAGCACACCAACGGCCCGCTTGAAAGGGTTTTCGGGGGAAGAGATCCTCTTCTTGCTGATCCAACCGATAACAACTAAAACGAGGTATTGGTACAGCAAACCGTAAACGAACATAGCTAGCAGGGTCAGCGGTTCCGAAATCCGTGAAAGAGACTCATAAAAAAGGCTGCGCAACGAAACGAAGGGGTCAGGAGAGGAAACAAAGGTGAGCAGGTACTTAGAATAGATTTCCGATAACAACGGTTCAAAAACATAGAATATGCTGTACATGAAAAGAA
>DQUH01000004.1 GCA_015662385.1 Methanobacteriota archaeon
CTTTTTCAGGTCGTCCCCCTTTACCGGCTGGGCGGGCAGAAACGAAAACCTGGGGGGCTCCATCATAGGAAAGAATGCGCGTGGCTGTTTTTATAGCATAGGCGCTTCCTGTTACCACGGAACAGTGAAAATATGGACCCGCCGGGATTTGAACCCGGGGCCTCCCGCGTGCGAGGCGGGCGCTCTGCCGGACTGAGCTACGGGCCCACCGATAAGTGTTCAGTAACGAACATTTTTAATAATCAAAACGTTTCCACTTCCATACCGTTTTTATCTATCCAGACACTGAGCGTATCGATGGGGTGCCTCGTGGACCGGAGCTTCGTGATCTTTAAACCTCTCTGGGTAACACCGCCCGCGTCCGTATAGTAAAAAAGATCGAACACGCCGTCAGCAAGGGCCTCGTATATAGGGTTGGCCGGATCCGATGGGCTCGCCACCATATAAATTAAGACATTCAGGGACTTTGCAATGTCGTTCAACGTCCGGACGACGGGGAGGACAGCAGGACAGAGCTGCAAACCATTATTTATCCCGAGGGCGCCCAGCAGATAGTAAGATATGGTGGTCATGGAGTCTATTGCCAGCCTTTTAGCACCCACAGACTTTATTATATACTCCAAGCGCTGCCTAAGGGTGTCCACCCTGTCGGGATGAAACCGTTCGTACTCGCTCTCGGAGAGGTGGTAGATGTAAAACTTGCGGTCCTTTTGCAACGCGCCTATGTTCCAGCCAAAGGTGGCGGAATACCACGTGATGTTCTGGGGGGCTTCGTTGAAGGTGAAGTAAATGCTCGGCTCGTCGTGCAGGGCGGCATAGTACAGGGACTGGAGCACAAAAACAGTTTTGCCTGTTCCCGGCCCTCCGCGGACGAGAATGATGGACCCCTCAGGGGGACCGCCCTCTATCTGGCCGTCAAGCCCGTGTATGTATGTGGGTACCCTTTTCATAAAATCACCGGCCAAACAGCCTGAACACGCCTGCCCACCACAGCAAAAACATCAAAGTCAATGCGAGCAAAAGCCAGGCGACCCAGCGGGGGATGTTTAGCATATCGGCGAGGAGGTTTATATATTTAACCCAGGCGGAAGGTTGCTTCAGCTCAGACAGCACCTCCCCCGTAATCTCATACCAGCCACGCTCGCGCACTGGGACCTTTTCAGCACCAAAGAGCATACCCGAAACGCCGTCAACATCCAAACGGTAGCTGCCAGAATGGACGTCCACCCAGACCCGCCACACAGGCCAAAATAATATCTCTCCCCCCAGCACCTTTATGTTCTGCCGCGGGATGCCCAGCATTGCTGACAGTTTTACAGCAGCCACTTCCCGCGCTTCGTCCTTGGAAAGAACGGGCTGCTTCACCTCCATTTTGTACGAGTGGCGCGTCTCCCTTACGAGTTCAACAGGCATCTCCTCGAGAACGTAGGGGATGGACTCCCATACGTTGCCGTTGGTGGCGTCAACGGCGATCCTGCCGTTCAGCTCCTTGACGACAACACCGTTTTCCTCAAAGAATGCTTCGTAGGTGAAAAGGTAGACGGGAACGTACACAAGCTTGGTGGTACCCGCCGTGAAGCGGTGCCAATGCTTCTTTTTCAGAGTATCGGCTACAACTTTCGAAACGGACTCGAGGGGAAAGGAAAGGACGGGGGCAGGGTACTGGAGCTTCATTGCGACCTACGTTTTACAATCTTTATACCCGGCGGAGTTATCAGGACGTAGAACTCCGTTATCCTCGCTATGTCGCCCCCCATTCCCAAGACCGATTCCTTTATGCGGGAGATCACGTCCTTAAGGCCCACGGCGTTTTTGGTTGCGAGGGGCCTTATGTTCAGTAAGACTATGTTGTTCTTGTTTATTTCAGCCATAACCTTGTCGTAATCCTGCACGGAGTTAAGCGCAAGGGGGCGGACGTAGCGCTCGGCTTCTTCTTCCACCACTTCGTCTTCATCACCGAGGGAATTGAGGAGCTCCTCGATATCAGGCTCGTCCCGACCACCGCCAAAGATCTTGTCCAGGAAGCCCATTTCAACACCACCTCATTAACACTATTAAGAACATCTCGCCAAAGGAATTAATAACGGTATAGGTGGGGGGAATGGCAGAGGACAGCATTTTGGAAATCTTCAACAGGCACGTCAAAAGAAACGGCGTCTTCAAAAACCGTGACGCGCTGTCGCCCCACTATATTCCGTCAAACCTCCCGTACAGGGAAGAACAGGTCAAGGAGCTTTCAGAAACAGTCGCCCCCATTCTCTCGGGGAGAAAGCCCGAGAACGTGTTCATATACGGCAAGACAGGTACGGGCAAAACTGTTGTGACGAGGTACGTCCTTAAAAGGCTCGGAGAGTTCGCGAAGGAGAGGGAAATCCCGGTCAACACGGTGTACATAAACTGCCGCATCCACAACACCCGTTCGAGCGTGTTCATAAAAATAGGGCGCGAGCTCCTGCCCGACGACAACTTCCTTGGACTGTCCACCGCGTACATATACGAGAGGATACTCGGGAAGGTCCGGGAGGCGGATATCCGGCTCATGGTCGTCCTGGACGAGATAGACAAACTGAAAGGGATATCTGAAACGGTATATGCGCTTAACAGGGCTAACGACGAGCTGGAAAAAGGTTCCATATCCATCATAGGGATTTCTAACGTGCTCACACTCAAAGACTCCCTGGACCCGCGGACAAAGTCCACCCTCTGCCAGCGGGAGATGATATTCCCCCCCTACAACGCAGAAGGGCTGAGAAAAATACTGGAAGACAGGGCAAAAGAGGGGTTCAGGGAGGGGGCCGTCAGCGATGGGGCCATCGCGCTGGCGGCTGCGTACGCGGCGAGACAGTCCGGCGACGCAAGGTACGCCCTCCAGCTGCTACTCCGCGCGGGGGACATCGCTGAGGAAGAGGGGGCCAGCGCCGTGACGGAGGAACACGTGGAAAAGGCGAAAGAACGTGTTGAGGAAGATATAATACTGGAGATGATTGAAGCGCTGCCGGAGCAGGAGCAGATCCTCCTGCTGGCAATGGCTAAGCTGGTACTTGCTAAAAAGGGGCAGAAGACCCTCGGATCCGGAGAGGTGGTGATCACTTCCGGGGAAGCGTACGAAGCGTACAGCAAGCTGGCGAGGGAGCTGGGGAAAGACCCCGTTTCAGACCGCTGGTTCAGGGAATACATATCAGAGCTGGCGATGTACGGAATACTGAACGTCGTCCAGGCGGGAAAGGGTTTCAGGGGAAACACGCGGATAATCAAGCTCTTGTTCAGCCCGGTGAAGATCGCGGACGTCCTCCAGCGGGTGCTGGTAGCGTAGTAATAAAAAGCTTTTTTGACTAGAATGCTACGTTGTCCAAGCGGTGGTAGTTATGAAAATCCCGAAAGCCGTCAAGCTTTACTGTCCAAAATGTGGAAAGCACACTGAACACACCATCAAAGAATTCAAAAAGAAGCAGCCCCGCGGGCTGTCCTGGGGTGAACGGCACAAGAAGGCAAAGAAGATAAAGGGGTACGGAGCAAACAAGATAAAGGCCCACAAAGTCACCCAGGTGTACAAGCAGAACAAGCGCCCCACCTTCGTCGCAAAATGCAAGGACTGTGGCCGTCAGCACCACTTCGTCATACCCAAGCGCATGAAAAAGCCAGAAATTGTTTCAATAACAGGGCGCTGATTACTTAAACGCCAAAACTTTTTCTGGTGGTTCTAAATATATCCCCACGTCGATGACCCCGGGCACATCGCGTAGCACGTGGGTAAGGTGGAAGAAATCGTCTTCTTCCGGCACCAGCCGCACCAGAACGTGCCCCATGTAGTTCCTCCATTTATCCTCCACCGTTCCGTAAAGGGACAGCTCGTCAAGGGTGTATTCGAGGAACTGGGGGACGGCCTCCACCAAGAACTTCTTCTCGCTGTTTGTGACGAAGACCCACACGTGCTCCGCCATCTTGGACATTATGCGGTCGGCGAACACCGATGCAGTCTGGGACTGGAGGAAATAGTCGGGACCCCTGTACTCTGCCTGGAGGATGAAGTACGTGGGGTAGCCGCGGGCGGTGGGAATCCCCAGATCCAGCGCCCGCTGCGTCTGGAGGGGGGAGAGGGGTATGATGCGCAGATCGCCCCCGCCGGCGTTAACATGGGCGACCGCGTTTATCAGCTCCTCCTCGTAACGCCCCCCCGATATGGAGATCGTCCCCTTCCTCGGGAGGATATCCGCAAAGTCCACCGGGCTCATTTTTTACCCTCCAGAACAGGTAGCTCCTTTTCAAACACGCCGGTCACCGCATCCAGCAGCACCTTGTACTGCCTGCCCTTTTTCCTGAGGACCCCTACCCAGACGGGCCTGTAAATCTCAGAGATCCCCTTCACAGTTACGCCTCCCCATAGGGCTGGGATTAGCTCCTTTATCCGGTCCTTGCCGAAGTTCGCAGGTAAGATATCCTCCTGGGGGATCGTTATCTCTGCGGCCAGGAGGCGGCCAAAGGAAGAAAGAACCCCCATTGTAGGGTCGAGGGGGAGCATTAGGTCGATACTGCCGTAGTACCTCCCGCTGTCTTCCCGTATGAACCCCGAATCTTTAAGCAGCTCCACGTCGCGCTCGGCCAGGTCGGCGGGCACGTGCCCCTTGGCAATTATCTCGGAAAGGGTCGCCCCCTTCTCCCCGCAACGGTAAAGGAAGGTTATTATCTTCGCCTGGTTCCTTGGAAGCCTGTAGAGGTGCTTGAGGCCCTTGGAAAAGAATATCTTGCCCTTGTTATCCACGTGGATGAACTCCCCGTGGTAGCCGTCGATGTACGTTACCCCCGTCTCAACGCGCTGCGGACCGGAAAATACGGAGTACGTGACCTCCCAGACGGGGATGAACTTCATCTCGAGGGAGAGCACCTCGTTGCCACCGCCGAGGAACCTGCCAAAGAACCCCTTGCCGTAGCTCTTGAACATCGACCTTGCCTTGTCTTCCATTATGCGGGATACTAGGGCACGGACGCGCTTCTGTTCCCCACTCCTTTGCACGACGGCCATGCTATTATCTGGGAGGCTTTCCTTTTTACCAGGTTCGCCACCCGCCTCGGAAAGAACGCCCGCGGGGGGAGATGGGGCAGGGTTTTCTGAACCCGCAGAGGCGTCCACGGCGATCTCCCTCCCCTCGTGCTGGCTGCGGCGCGGCCGTATCCTAACGAGAAATGCCCTGGACGTGGTGTCCGCACGGTCCCCCACCAGCGCAACGCCTATGGGCAGGCGCTTCACGAAGACCCCCGTGTATTCTTTGGGCAGGACCGTGGGCATCCTCTTTTCAACGGCGCGCACGTCGTCGGAGAACACGAGCTTGTGGACGAACAACAGGTCCAGCTGGGACAGCACCCTCGAGTCTA
>DQUH01000011.1 GCA_015662385.1 Methanobacteriota archaeon
CAGAGGCGGGCCATAACACAACCTAAGATCTGAAGTAACAAAAGATTTTTATTGTTGCTTCCCCGCGAGGCGGAACAGGGCTATCATCTCTTCGATGTGGGGGCAAACACCCTTTGACTGCGACACCATTGCAGGAAAAATCTGGGGTGCATAAATCCCCAGCTCCGAGATTATGCCATCAACGAGCTCGGGAGGGGTAACATCAAAGGCCGGGTTCCTTATCTCGGCGCCGGGGAGCTCTCTCGGATCGATAACCTCCGCGGGATCGCGTTCCTCTATGGGCTCCGGGTAGCCCGCAGCAGTAACCGGGTCGTATTTCAGGGTAGATGCTGCCACGTAGTACGGAACGTCGAAACGCTCTGCAGCAACAGCCATGAGTGCTGTACCAATCTTGTTGATCACATAACCGTCAGAGGTGATGGCATCGGCGCCTGTAAGGTATATGTCCGCATCGCGCATGAAATAATATGCTGCCGAATCGACTACGTACGTAACGGGGATCCCCGACTCGAGAAGTTCCTTTGCAGTGGTCTTTCCCTGGTAGAGCGGCCGGGTCTCAGTGACTATGACGCGGAATTTCTTTCCATCTTTCTTGGCACGGCGCAACAAATTAACCACGGTTGTAGAATGGCAGTGGGTGATAACCACGCCGCCGTCAGGAACCCGCCTCGCACCGTATTCAGATATTTTCTCTTCTGCGGATCTGAGCTCCTCCTCGTATCTATCGAGTGCCTGGAGGAGCTCGTCCCGGGACCCTGCAGACCTGAGCGCCCGGAGGACGTAAGTGAGAGCGTCCCGCATGGCCGGTTCCGTGGGCCTCGCGCGGGCCAGCTCGAGAACAATTTCCTTGACTGCGTTCTCCAGCGCCGTGGAACTTGACTTCTCGACAACAAAACGCACGGCTTTCAGGGCGGCAAGCGCTATATTACGGGCGCCCTGAACGCGGAGGGCGCGTATGTCATCCACTATTTTCCGGGCTTCGTCCATGGTGCAAGTACCACCCACAAATATATAATCCTTGACTTTCCAGTTATAGCTATGGGTCTGAGCAGGAGGCAGAGGATAATCGAACTGCTCATAGATACCGAAGCGCCCCTTTCTCCAGAGGACATAGCAAGGATACTGAAAATAGATGCGCGCACGGTTCGCGAAGATCTCAAGCACATACAGTACACAATCCAGCGCAAGGGCATGCGTCTTGCAATAATTCCCCAGCGCTGTAAAAAATGTGGTTTCGTATTCAGCCCTTCTGCGCGCGAGGCTTCCAAATGCCCGCGCTGTCACTCCCAGTGGCTAGATCCGCCGAGGTACAGGATAGTTAAGGTGGGCAAGTTCCGATAATCGCCCTGATCTCTTTGTAACCACTGAAAGATCACAAAAATCACTATTTTATACCTGTGTTTCGCTTATTTTTGCGGTGGTAGTATGAAGGTAACGCTTTCGGTAATAAAGGCGGACGTAGGGGGCTTTCCGGGCCACTCTTCGGTACACCCGGACATTATCCTCACAGCGGAGGATATGCTGGAGGAGGCGCAGGAAGACGGAAAGATCTTTGATTACTACGTAGGACACGTGGGTGACGACGTAGTACTGGTGATGACACATGACAAGTTTATAGAAAACCCAGAAATCCACGGGCTCGCATGGGAGGTATTCAAAGAGTGTGCAAGCGTGGCAAAAAAGCTCAAGCTTTACGGGGCGGGACAGGACCTGCTGAAGGATACGTTCTCTGGCAACCTGAAGGGTATGGGCCCCGGAGTCGCAGAAATGGCCTTTGAAGAACGTCCGTCGGAGCCTGTAATAATATTTGCAGCCGACAAAACGGAACCTGGAGCATGGAACCTCCCCCTCTACAAGATGTTTGCAGACCCCTTCAACACAGCCGGCCTCGTATTTGACCCGTCCATGCACGACGGTTTCGAGTTTGAAGTGCACGACGTCAAGGCACACCGCAAGATCCGCCTGCGCACCCCTGAGGAAATGTATGACATGCTCGCACTGATTGGGCAGCCCGGACGTTACGTGGTGAAATCAGTGTTCAGGAAAAAGGACGGGGAAATAGCTGCGGTTACGTCCACGGACATACTAAACCAGATTGCAGGCAAGTACGTGGGCAAGGACGACCCAGTGATGATAGTACGCGCGCAGCACGGCTTCCCAGCCGTTGGTGAAATCCTTGAACCCTTTGCGTTCCCCCACCTAGTCCAGGGCTGGATGAGGGGTTCGCACAACGGCCCGCTTATGCCCGTGGCGTTCAAGGACGCGCACCCGACGCGCTTCGACGGGCCCCCGAGGGTAATAGCAATGGGCTTCCAGCTCGTGAACGGCATGCTTGAAGGCCCCGTGGACATGTTCGACGATCCTGCCTTCGACAGGGCAAGGACGGTTGCAAACACAGTGGCTGACTACATGCGTCGCCACGGCCCGTTCGAGCCCCACCGCCTTGCAGAGAACGAGATGGAGTACACAACGCTTCCTGAAGTTCTGAAAAAACTAGAAGGTCGCTTCCAGCCCCTCTAATTCTATATTTTTATATAGCCGAAAATGGTGCCAAAGACGGAGTATGCCAGTAAGACCGAAAAGAACAAAAGCGTGGTATATGCGAACCAGTTTGGGATAGGGGTCAAGGACCTGCGTTTCTCTTTCCTAGCGTAGAGGAAGAGAACGGGGGGCAAGATACCGCAAGCGACAATTATTCCAAAAGACGCAAGCCATATCATACCAACAAACGTGTCGTACCCAAAAATGTACAGTACAATTGGGGGGACGACTGCTAGAAACCACGCTAGAATCCTGTTCCCGAAAATCTCTTGCAAGATATCCCGTTGGGCGATCCCCGTACCTAAGTAAGAGGTGACGATGGTCAGCAACGGGAGGAGAATTGCTATGAAGTAGAGGTCACCGCCCAAGTTTTCCACTAGCACCAGCGTACCGATCTCCGTGACTTCAGAACCGGCCACCCCTATGACTGACAGAGAAAACAGGGCGTATACGATGAAAACAATGGAAAATGAGAATAAAATAGCTAAAATCGTTTTATTCATGTTCCTTACACCCTGTACGACTTCAGGTATGACGGTATGGCTAGAAAATCCAAAAATGGCAACACCCAGGGCCATAGCAAATGCTGAAAGGTCAAAGCGGGCGGTATACGGTTTCATTTCAGGGAGGGCCCAGAGAAATACGGTTACTACAAGTAAGATCATAAAAACCGTCAAGGATTCCCTTGCAGGCCCGGAAAAACGTGGGCCAAAAAGCACCGCCGCCGACAACACTGCCCACACGATGAATGACCAAAAATAGGGGTCGCCACCGGCAAAAAAGGAAAGCACCTGACCAAGACCTGAGATGTACGCGATCAGGGCGCCGTAACCTGCATACAGAACCGTTAGGACCAAGATAACACCAAACCTGCCAAGGTAATGGGACGCCAGATCAAAGTAGTTGTAACGGGGGTTCGTGAGGTAAAGGGCCTCTACAAGCATGACAGCAGTCATGGCAAGAAGGTACGCCGTGATAAACAGGGCTACAGGGCCCCAGAAAAACCCCAAAGGCGCGAGCACCTTTGGAAGGCCCAGTATTCCAGCACCTATCTGCGTACCCACCAGCAGGGCAACAGCACTGAAAAAGCTGAGTTGGCGCCGCACAGGAGAAGATTGGTGATGTGTTTATATAATCCTTTGCGGGTTGGAGAAGACAATAAGGGAAGAGGGCAAGAGGTGGAAGATTGTCTGGCCGGAAACTGTCTCAGATATATCTATGGAAAGGGCTGGTACTCCGCGGAGGGTTCCGGCAATGGGCACGCCCAGGTGCGCCGAATACACGACGAACTCGGGGTACAATACATCGGAAAGCACCAACATCGACCTGCGGAAATCAAAGTTCTGGGACGCCGCCCTGCCGATCACCTTATAAAATGCAGAATCGGAATATACGTCCTCCGCGATGAAAAAATAGCCGTTGTTGTCAGATATAAGTGCAAAACACGTGCCGGGGATCTCTTTGGATAGAACAGCCCGTTCCTCTGCCAGTGCGACTTTCTCATATATCTTGTTGCGGGAAACCTGGTAGTTAGAAGATATTTTCTCTATTTTTACAGCATCTATTGGCTTAATCCCTTTTTCTTTAAAGTACTGGTAGCGAAACTCAAACTCCGAGTCCGCGCGCACCTCTATGCTGTCTTCCTTCACGGAAATTGATTCAATAAGGTGGGGCTCCTCTACGTAAGCATTTGCCAGTAAATATCCAACAGCCAGTTCCTGGAGAGCAAAAGGCATGGCGCGCAATTCAGCTATGCGCTCCCCGTTAACGTAAAGGTCATAATACATGACGTTGGGAACTGTAGCCCACCCGGTTTCTTTGCTTTCTTCCGTAATCTTAACGGCTTTAACGCCGCGTGTCGCCTCAACCATCGCCCCCGAAAAAATACACCCCCTGGGTTTTCTTAACGGAAAAGATAAGAATGGCTAATACTCGCAGGTAAAAAGTTAAACATTCCTACCAGCAGGTTTATATGGTGGTGATTAAATGAGGTTCCTAGCATTTAGTGATATACATAACGACTGGCAGGCGCTACGCACACTTACAAAAATAGAAGCAGACGCGTACATATGCGCGGGAGACCTTACGGTATCTGGAAAGGACATAGATACGGCTATAGAAATTCTCCAGCCTGTAAAAGACCGCCTCTACATAGTACCTGGGAACAACGAACTGCCTGAGCAGCTTCAGAAGCACTTTCCGAACACCGTCCACGGCAGGGTAGTGGAGTTCGAAGGTTTAAAGATAGGGGGGATAGGGGGCTCTCCGAAAACCCCTTGGGACACGCCCTTTGAGTGGGACGAGAATTGCGCCTACAGGCTTCTGGCAGAGCTCGGCAAGGTGGACGTGTTCATATCCCACGCCCCCCCGAAGGGGACGAAGCTGGCGCGCACTTCAGGGGGCGTCGATGCTGGCTCAGAAGCGGTGCGCTGGTACATTGAGAGCTACCAGCCAGAATTCGCCGTTGTCGGACATGTACACGAACGGGCAGGGATCACGATAAACATCGGTAAAACAGCGGTGTTCAACCCCGGGCCGAAAGGAAGGATGGTGGAAATCAATCTTTGAAATGTAGGGCTACCGTGAGGCGGTACAGGCGTTTACCGTCCCTTTCAGTTACCAGGGTATACGACCGGACTGGCTTGATGCCGTACCGCCGCTCAATTTTCCTTGCAACCTTCTCAGCTATCTTTTTCGAACCCACGTAAAGGTCAATGCCCTCTTTCCTGTTAACGACCTTTGACACGAAGTTGTACTCCCCTCTTTCCCGGGCTACGAGGCTAGCCACTTCTTCTGCCCGCGCCTCTGGGTTCTTACCCCGCACCTGAATAATTGCCTCGTAGTACCCCCCGGACTCGCGGGCACAGCGCGGGCACAACGTTTTCTTCCACTGAATTTCACCTCTTCCTGAGACCTCCACGGGCACACCGCTTATATTACCCTTAACAACGTAGAGGAACGATGCACCGTCATCCTCAACCTCCGGAAACGAAAAGCAGATGCTGGCGTCCTCAACGCCCACGCGTAGCTTCTTTCTCAACCAGTCACGCAGGGCTTCAAGGGAAAAGGCTACCCACCGACCGGTATATATGCGCTCACAAAAAACGCATACAGGTACTTCAATCTTTTCGGGGACCTGTACTACGGGGTTGTCTTCTAAATAACAGTCCCTGCAGAAGTAGCCTATGAACGGTACGTCGTTCTCCGTTTTACCGCATTTCGGACAGACCTTCACAGATTAAAGAAAGGTGGAACAGAATAAAAATAGGCGATGATGACAACGGGTGTAGCGGAGCGGTGACGAAACCACTCTGTCCTGAGCCTACACCCATTCATAAAAGTATTTGTACGCTCTGTATGCCGATTCCACGTCCGCGCAGGCTACTACTTCCACGGGCGCGTGCATGGAAAGTACCGGGGCGCCCATGTCAACCACGTCGGAACCCCTGGTGGAGAAGTGCGTCGCAACCGTTCCACCACCTGCTTTGCCCGCCTTTCCAAGGGTCCCAGGCTGGTAGGGGACGTCGTTCTCCTCCAGGATCCGGCGCACCCACGCGACGTACTCCGCCCTTGCCTCGCTGCCCAGGGCTTTTCCGCCCACCCCGGAATATTTCGATATCACCACGCCGTTGCCAAGCCTCGGGGCGTTGTCCTTGTCGTAAAGTTCTCCGTAAAGGGGGTCATAACCAGCAGATACGTCTGCAGAGATTACCCTGGAATGCGCGTAAAAATGCAAAAGCTGAGAATATGAACCGCTCCCCCCTGTTTTTTCAAGCAGCCTTATTATAAACCAGTCCAAGAGCTCCGAAGCAGCAGATGTTTCCGTTGTGCTGCCGACCTCTTCCCTATCCACAAAAAAGCCGATGGACATTCCCGCGTGGTAATCTGCATCTAGCAACGCCCTGAAAGACGCAAAAACGCTGGAGCGGTCATCGTGTCCGTATGCCATAATGAACTCCCTGTTAACCCCGAACAGTTCTGGCTCCACTCTCGGGACGAGCTTGAGGTCTGCAGAGATGAAATCCGGCTCGTCCACATCAAACTCGTCCCGTATCTTTTCAAGAACTGCATTTTTTCCGCCCAGCGCCACGATGGGCTCCAGCTTCTCTGGATCAAAAGCGTCGGAGAGTTTCTTCTGCCGCCAATCCCTGTCTAAATGTGGGGCGAAATCCGTTATTATCGTGGGTATGGAAACAGAGTACTCATTACCCTCAACAGTTACCACCTTTCCGCGTATCTCCAAGGGAATGCCTATCCAGTTGTAGTGTTTTATGCCCCCGTAATAGTGGGTCTTCAGGTACACGTACCCGTCCCTTTCCACAAAGGGTCTCGGCTTGAGGTCGATCCGGGGGGCGTCCACGTGGGAAACTATGACCCTGCCCTCTGGCCTTTCCCCTATCACGGCAACCGCAAGAAAACTGCCACGCCTGAAGTACACCCCGTCCCCTTCTGACAACGAGTCCACAGCGCCTATCTCTTGAAAACCCGCACGCCTTGCTTCGGCGAGTAGCGCATCCACTACCTCCTCTTCCGTTTTGTTCTGGAGGAAACGCAAGTAGTCTGAAACAACCGCCATGATAAGAACTGCGGTCAGCGGTTTAAAAGTACTGGGGCTCAGGCGGTTTGCTTTTCATCACCACGGAAGTCAGCGGTTGTACACGTCATCATCGCCGAATTTTTTAAGTGCGGGGGCTGGGATTCGAACCCAGGCAGGCACTAAGCCACCGGACCCTCAATCCGGCCCCTTTGTCCCCTCGGGCACCCCCGCACGCAGGCAAAGACTGCCCCAATATTCCTTTGGAGAGCAGGTTTAAAATGCTTTGTCTAACGGCGAAGGTGGAGGGACAGTGGGGCCGCCCGGATTTGAACCGGGGACCTTCGCCTTGTAAGGGCGACGTCATAGCCAGGCTAGACCACGGCCCCGCGTATAACCATTCCGCCGCCAAAACCTTTTATTGTTAGGTGCTACCGCCCCCTTCACCCCCTACCCCCTGCTGGAGGAGGAGCATCACAAGGAAACCGCGCACATCGTAAGGTAGTAAATCGTCTTTGCGTATGCCGTAACGTCTAAGAAATTCATACGCCCTGCGTTGCCTCCTGGCAAAGACCTCAGAGCTGACCCCTTCAAACCTGCGGTATATCCGTATAAAGCTACCGAACTTTTTGATGGTGATGACGTCGCCGAAAAATTCCCGCCAGCGGTACCGCCATTCTGACACCGTGAACTCCCCCAGCTGCCGGTAACCGAGGTCGAGTAGTTTATACATAAGCCTCGTTTTCTCGCCGGACTCCACAACTTCATCCTCCTGGTCCCGCAGATCGTGGCCCAGATGCACGAGAACGGCCCGCTCATCTTCTCCGTTCCAAACGCGGACAGCGTAAAGATCCGGCGCTCCGTAGGCACCCTCCATAATGAAAAGGAGCGTTTCGTCGTAAGTCGTAGCACCTTTAGGTATAACGTCCGGGTCCCGCCGTAGCCGAGCAAGCAGCAACTGCAGATCTTTAACCGGTGCGACAAGTTTGATGCGCACGTTAATAAAACGCGGCGGACATTTATTAACCCATGGCCACGTACGAAGACTTCGCAGCACTGGACATACGCGTAGCGCTGGTAAAAGAGGTGGAGCGGATCCCGAAAAGCAAAAAGCTGTACAGGCTAAAGGTGGACCTCGGGGGGGAAGAGAGGACAGTTGTGGCGGGACTTGCGGAACGGTACGGGGAAAGAGAGCTCCTTGGCAAGAAAGTGGTCGTCCTTGCAAACCTGGAACCCAGAACGATAATGGGGGTAAGATCAGAGGGCATGCTGCTGGCGGTGGAGGACGGTGCAGTTTTGACTCCGGAGAGGGACGTCAGGGCAGGTGCTAGAGTCCGCTAAGGGCCCTGACGTGCAGTTTCCAGAGGATTTTTATGAGCTGTACGTAAACAACAGTAAATATAAACAAGTAGAAATAATAGAGGATGTTGCCGGAGCGCACGAAGTACTGCTCCCACTTGCTCGCCCATAGGTGGACCACCACTACGTAGAGGTAAACGGCAACCGATATGAAAAGGGTGTGGGCAAATGCCCTGAAGACCCGTTTACCCATCGCCATCCCCCGTAGAGACTGTTTTCTGCTGTTCGTACATCTGTATTACCTCATCAACCGTGGTCGCGTCCTCCGGGCCTTTGTCGGACCGGATCCATCCGACAATTCTCGGAAAACGTAACGCGTACCCCCTCTCGCCGTCCCAGCCGGCAGTGTGGTTGGGGCTCCTTGTAATCTCATCAGCCGCAACGGTTATTACGTACTTCGGCTCCACCCAGACGTCAGGCTCAAGCAGGGACACCACGCGGGCGGGCCTACGCGGAACACGGATCTCATCAAGGAGCTTCTTCATTTCCACCAGCTGCTCCTCCGTAAATCCCGTGCCCACTTTAGCCACGGTTCTGAAACAGTCGTCCTTGGGATCGTATACCGCCACGAGTATCCCTCCAAGACCAAAACGGGACCTCTTTCCCCTCCCTTTGTAATAACCAACGATGACCACGTCAAGGGTATCGGAGAGCTCCCCTTTGTACGAGCGTTTCAGCTTGATCCAGGCCCATTTGCGGGCGCCGGCGATATATGGTGCCTTCAGGTCTTTTGCTATTATACCTTCGAGCCCGCGTTCCACACAGGACTCGAAAAAGGCCTCCAGTTCCTTTACGGTAGAAACTATGCGCAGCTCAGAAACTGCAAAAACATCCCCTTTTTTTACCCTGCGCTCAAGCTCGGCACGCCGAGTTTTGTACGGCTTCTGGGTGTAGTCTGCGCCGTCAACATACATCAAATCAAAAGCAAAGAGTTTCAGCGGGTATTCCTCAACCGCTTCATTAATGCCGTATTTCCGTTTCCGCTGCATCGTCATTTGGAAAGGGTAGAACTCCCCTGTCTCTTCATTATAAGCGATTGCTTCCCCCTCGAATATCGCTTCTTCAGCGTCGAACTGTTCAAGAGTACCCTTTATAAGTTCTGGGAACATTTCAGTCATGTTTTCAAGGCGTCGGGAAAAAATCCACACCTTGTCCCCTTTCTTGTGAATCTGGCACCTGAAACCGTCGTATTTCGCCTCAGCAGCGCAGGTCCCCAGCCTGGAAATTATCTCTTCAGCCGAAGAGGCCCTCTGGGCAAGTGCTGGGCGGAGGGGTATCCCCACAACCACCTTGAAATTTTCGATGGCTGGAGGGCCCTCCTTGTATAAGACTTTCGCCACGTAGCCGAGATCTGAACAAAGGTTGTAAGCACGCTCCAGCTTTTCCTTGAATTCCCTTGTCCCCGTTACCGCAATGGCCAGGGCTTCCAGGATCGTTGCGTCCCCCACCCCCAGGCGCAGCCTGCCCAGAGGTATGCGTACTATGTACCTCGCCTCGATGGGTTCCGCATCGTTAAGAAGATCCGTCAATAGGCGTACTTTCAGTTCCTGCGAGCCCTTCCCCGACGCCGTGGCGATCCGGTAAAAATTACCGTAAACGCGGTCCACGTCAAGGGGCCGGGAGAAAAGGGTTGCTTGCTTCTTGTTTGCAGCGAGCTTCTCGGCAACAAACCCGAGGTCTCCGAGCTCCTTGTAGAGCCTCTCTACTTGGCCAACATCCACCCCAAAAGCGTTGGATATTGACTGGATGGCAAGCTTCTCACCGATGCCCAGCTCTATGCCTGTATAAGGGGCTGCAACCCTTCCCTGAAGCAAGTAGACTATTTTATCTATGTTGTCAGGACTTGCTTTGGACAGGAGGGCTGCAAGTATGTCCACCATTTCTAGACGCGCCGACGTGTTCTCGAGCCGGGCGAACGTTTCCGCCAGCAGGCGAAACCTCATGTAATTAACTGTGGGGGAGCCTTGATAAATAAAAGTTGTTACCACCGAAAAAAGACGACGGAATATAGAGAACAATATTAATTACGGGGTTGAATTTTTCCCATGGCAGAGGGCAGAACAATCCAAGATGCAGTAAAAACGCTTGCAGATATGTGGAAAGAACAGGACAAAAAAGTGTGCGCTGAG
>DQUH01000054.1 GCA_015662385.1 Methanobacteriota archaeon
AGAGGAGCTCGGAGGCTACCTCGTACGGGCATTCCTCGATGGCGTCCGCCTTCGCAACCACAACGTCGTGGGAAATTACGCCCTGACCGAACAGCGGCCAGAAAGAGGAACGCTCGTCCTCAAGATAGTTGCAGTAGTACGGGCAGAGCTCTTTTTCACGCATCCGCTTGCACAGCTCGTAGAACTCTTCGCCTTTCAAACGCCGGGCGAGGGGGTGAACACACATGTACTGCTTCCCCACGAACTCCACGGTCTTCACGGTAAGCGAATGCTTTTTGGATATGCCTGCGACCACGTTGAGGGCCATTTCGTGCTGGGAGATTTTCGGGGAAAGAAAAAGCAGTGTTTTGCCGGCATCTAGAGTGTAGGTAAGGGCGGCGGAAATCGTGGCGTCCGTTTTACCTGTGCCGGTGGGCGCGTGGGCGATTAGATGTTTCCCTTCCTTTACGGCAGCGTAAATCTCAAGCATAAGTTCCTTCTGAACCCTGCGGGGCGACCTGTGGCGGAATAGAAACTCCACGCAGAAATAAGATAGCACCTTTTTTAGAAGTTCCACGCAGCTTTTAGCGGGATGGCTAAGCTGATAAAGAGGGGGGAGAAACTCTTCATAGAGCTCCCCGAGAGCTTCAAGGACAAGAAAATAAAGGCGATAAAACTTGAACCGGAAATATTCGTTATAGCGAGCGAAGAGGCGGTAAAAAGGATCATAGAAAGGCAGATGCAGTACATGCTTTACAGAAGGATAAAGAACCGCCTGGTGAAGGTCGACGCCCCCGCACACAGGGAGAGGGGCGAAAAAAAGGCCGGCTGGGAAGGGGAATACGCAGTGCTCCCTTCAGACGATGCTGCGCGGGCGTTTTCCCGCGAACACGCGTGGGAGTTCAAGCGGGGGGAGATCCTAGGGGTAAAGGGCTTCGACGGGAAGTACTACGTCGTGCGTGCGTCCACCTACGCCAAGGTGTTGGAAGCCCTGCGCGACGCCCTTGGAGAAGAAGGGGCAACCCCAAAGGAGGCTGCGCAACGCCTAAAATTGCCGGAAGAATTGGTAAAGGCAGTACTCGAGGTGGCGAAGGAGGAGGGCGTTGTCTACGAGGCGAAAGGAGGTAGGTACAAGTATGCGGGCTGAGATGCTCGGTAAGAGGGTGTTGGTACCTGAAGGGTACTCGGAGCTCGTCCAGAAGGGGTACGGGGAAAGGAAGAGTGAGGGGCTGGTGCTTTCGCTGTACGAAGCGGCATACCTGCTGGAAAAAGGAAAATTAGACGTATTCAAGGACGGGAAACAGCTAAAACTGGAGGAGTTCCTCGGCGAAGCGGAGAGGGAGGAACCGGAGTTTTTCATCCGGTACAACGTGTTCAAAGACATGCGTGATAGGGGGTACGTTATAAAAACAGGTTTTAAGTTCGGTACGCATTTCCGCGTGTACCCCAGGGGGAAAAAGCCAGGGGAAGCACACACTGAGTTTACAGTACAGGTAATGCCAGAGGAGAAGCGCCTAGAGGTAACGGACATTTCCAGGCTCGTCCGCCTGGCGCGGGCCATAAGGACGCGGCTGGTCTTAGCGGTTGTGGACTCGGAAAACGAAATCGTTTATTATGAAATAAAAAGAATAAGTCCGTAAAAAAGGGTTTGCGGTTTGCTGGTTATTTCTTGGTGATCTCTGCCTTCAGCTTTTCTATGTTCTCGTCGCCGGACGTACCGCCCTTGCTGAAGAGGGCGAAGAGCAGTGCGAGGATGATGATCCCCACTATTGCCCACACTGGTGAGAAGCTACCGAGAACTGCAAAACCTGTTAGCTCTGACTTGTCGAGGTTCACCGTTTTCTTGGCGAGCACTGTACCGTCGGGGGCCCTGACCACCACGGTTGCCAGCCCGCTCTCCGCATCGCCACTGGGCGCGAAGTACACTTTTACCTCAACAGTCTCGTACGCGGGGATGTCCAAGATGTCCGACGGCTCCACGCGGACCAACCAACCTTTCGGTGCCTCTACGTCCACCACCACGTTATCATACTCTTTAGCGCCGTTGTTGATGACGATCTCCACTAGTTTCTCGCCGTCAACCACCGTTATGTTGGCATCCTTTGCTTTCGGGGCAGGTATGTCCAGCACCACGTACTTGCAGACGAGGGGTACCTGGGCGTCATCGAGCAGACAGACCCTTGCAACACGCTTGCCCGTCTGCAGCACGTCCCGTGCCCTGACTATCATGTTGACCGTAGCTGTCTGCTTGGGGTACAGGGTAACAGATTCTGCAAAGGAGCGGACCCCGAAGGGAGCATCCTTTAGTTTTGGAGTCACCTCTATCTTTGTGTCCCCGTAGTTCGTAATTTTCACCGGTACGTACGTCACGCCCTCGTTCAGCGTTATCTCGTCGGGCACCTGCAGTTCCACGGCTTTCTCCACTGTGTCGGAGGTAAGGCGTACCTTCACCTCTTTGCGGACGCCGTTGCCGTAGGCGTAAAACGTTATGCTGCTCGGGAGGTCGTCCGTGCTCGGCACCTTCGCAAGCACTTTTTCCTCGTCGCCGGCCCGCACGAACACAGACGTTTTCGTGAAGCGCACGTCCGTGTAGTCCGCGAGGAACTCAACGGTCACGTCCACGCTGCCGGTGTTCTTGACGTACAGGGGTATCACGATGTAGCCGTCTTCCTCGTAGTACTCCTCTGCTCCGAAGGCGAAGTCAGTGACGGACGCTGCTGCCTCACCGTAGCGGGAGACGTGGACGCACATGGTGGTGTCGTCAACGTACTGGCCGTCAAAGTCGTAGAGGGTAAAGGTCACGCTGAAGTAATCGTCGATGACGTCAACAGGTGCGCGGATGGTAAAGTAAACGTATTTCGGTTCGCTTTCACTGATGTAGCCCACCCAGCTGCCAGGGCGGACGTCGATGTCGCTGGTCACGTAAATCTCGTACCACCCAGAATAGTCAACGTCAACGCGTACCGCCCTTGTTATGCTGTCGCCCGGGTAAACGCTGACGCACCCTGTGGGCGTGGTAATGGATATGCCCGCCAGACCGGTTTCCGAGAAGAGCACCACCGCAAAGGCAAGTGCGCAAACAAGTCTTAAATATCCACTCCCCTTCATATCCTCACCTCCATCGTAATATGTATGCGCACCAGCCATTTATATGTAACTACCCTTCGGTTGCAAAAAGTTGCAACCTATCCAACGAAAGTATTTAATACACCTGCACCTTTTTAGTCCGATGGGGATGGACGCCAAGCAAAAACTTATCTCTCTACTCCGCAGCATCGGGCTTAACCAGTATGAAGCACAGGCGTACGCATCGCTCCTCCTTTTCGGTGAAGCCACGGCAGGGGAGCTTAGCAACAGGGCAGAGGTACCGCGGCCGAGGGTCTATGACATCATAAACCGTCTGGAAAAAAAGGGATTCGTCGTGGTGGAGCCCGGGCGCCCCGTGAAGTACCGCGCAGTACCGCCCAAACAGGCAATCCAGTCGTACCTGCAGCTCAAGGAAGAAGAGTTCAAAAAGGAGTACGAGCGGATAAAGAACATAGCGGAGCAGCTGGAAAGGGAGCACGGCCCAAAGATCCGCAAGGAAAGCGAAGGGGGGGTATGGGTACTCAACACGGACAACGTTCTGCGCACAAGCATTCAGAACCTGATATCTGGGGCGCAGGAAAGCGTGATCGTTACAATGACCCCCGAATTCTTTGGAGAATACGGAAATACTATCCTCCCGGCACTGCAGCAGGCGGCGGCAAAGGGCGTGAACGTTACAGTCATTACACCAAAGGGTATGAAAGGTACCTTTGCAGTCAGCGGGGACGCGGAGGTTGTTGAGAGCAACGTAGAGCTGCCCCCGAGCATCCTTGTGGATGATAAAAAGGTTGTACTCGCAATACCGGACGAGAGCAAAGCAATGCTCGTGGACCACCCCGAATTTGCCAAAACGCTCAGGAATATGATGGTTTTGACCTCTACGGCTAAGTATGAATCATAAAAGCAACTTCACAAGCTTAACAGTAAAGCGCACCACAAGGACTACGAGCAGAACTGCCAGCACAGCCTCTA
>DQUH01000068.1 GCA_015662385.1 Methanobacteriota archaeon
CGCCGTAGACCCTTCGGAAAGAGCGTTAGTGTCCTCCACCACCGAGCCAAAAGCGGGGACGTGGGGCGGGCCTGTGAACGTAAGCGTGTAACCATAACCGCGGAGGGTACAGTTCGGACATTCATCGGCGGCGACGCCGAAAGCGACCACCGCTGGCCCCGTTTCATACATTTCCTCCTTCTCTTCACTCAGTATGATATCTCCCGTCGGTATTTCTTTTCCCGTAGCTAGCTTAACAGCCTCAACTATCACTTTCCCGCCGGAAAGGGCTACCAACGTCTTGAAAGCATCACCGGGGTCGGAACCGTTGTTTATGATCACGTCCACGAAAGAGTCCACATAGCTACCCTCCCTCGGCGGGTACATGACACCGATCTTCCAAGTATCTGGCAACCTCAGACCCGTCCCCACCAAAAACGGCCAGGAAAATGACGGTACGTGATAGGCTCCAGTGGCGGCGAAGGGGTCAGAACGGTGGGCCAGGGGGAGCCGCTTGACAATGTAGTACACCAGCGGTTTCACCGTATAACTGACAACCCCTGGGCCCTTGTCGTACCCTGGCACCGCCGACACTATGGTGTCCTCGATGAGGTTGGAAAGAGTGTATGTGAGTGGTACCTGCCCCGACAGGTGATTGGCTGCAAGGGACGCGTTGTTGGCGGTGGTGGCGAGCATGCTTTTAACGAGCTCCAGCTGGGGAACTGCCGAGCTAGGGTCTTCGCGCAGAGATTTTGCTATTTCCTTTAGGGATATCTCTACAGTTTTTCTTTCTCCCTCCTTCGAGTAAGTCACCACAACTGTTCTAATGTCTGCCTTGGAAAAGGCGTCGTCGAGGTCTTCCAACAGCTGCGCCAGCTTTGCAACACTGCTTTCGCTGATCTCCCCTTTTTTAGAACAGGCTATGATCTCGTCGGATAGCCTGCTTGCCTCTTCAGCAAGGGTGTCTATATATACAAGGTACTGGAGCACCACCCTCTTTTCCTTTAAAGGTAAGTCGTCAAGGCGCTTGTATGAAAAACTGGGGTCGGTTATCCCGGGAACATCGTCCGTTCCACGCAACAGCTGCTTTGTGGAGTCTTCCAGCCCCGCCACCTGGTCGAGAACAGCTTTTTTAAATTCAGTAACAGGTTTGGAGATCTTCGTCTTTATGCGGGTGGCGGTACCGTGGATGTTTGCCTTCACAGGGCTGGGCACTATGTGGTGCCACACCGCTCCCCCGCCCAGCTCCAAAATCATCTGGGCGCTCGCCCCTATGTTCAGATATTTCGTGAAGAGGGAGTACATCTCCTGTGAACAGCCACTGGACGCGCACGTAGTGGTAACCGTGAAGTCTTTGCTGCGGAGAACGTTGACTATCCTTTCGCCTTTACCGATACTCCCGAGAAAGACCTGCCTCCAGAAATCAAACTCTGTAAGCGCCGCCGCAGCCCTTCCAAAGCTCCCGTATTCTAGTCTGCCTTCAAAACGCTCGTTAAGACCTTTGTCGTACGCGTACCCCTCTGCAGAGTCCATAGTTATCCTCAACGTATCGTCCAGCACCCCAATTACAAAAAACGGCCCATTTATTACCATTTCACCGAAAAAGGGGGTGTACGCCCTCGTGTCCACTGCTTTCCCGCCATTGAAATCAACGGGGTGGTACACGCCCCTCTGCTCGTCTATAATTGCTGTATTAACGCGGGATATGTCCGTTACCACTGGTTTCTCTAGGTCGTGGAATGTCTGGAGGGTAAGCAGACCCCCATTTGAGTATATGGTGTTTAGGAACTCCGAGTACTCGTCGGGGGACACCTGCAGGATATCACAGACCTGCGCGCTGGCAATGGGGGCCATCAGTAGAACTGCTGCAAGTAACGCTCCAGCGCCCAAGGGAACACGATGAACCATAGTAGCATCACCGTCATGAAAGTAATGGTTGCAACGTATAAGCGGAGGAAGTCCGACTTTAAATTCATTTTATAGTATACAAAAAACGCAACGGAGTAAAAAACCAGAATATACGGGGCCATTGAAACGGTTGCGGAAAAGGAAAGCGCGAGCGAAATGCCTAAAGGATCCCCCACACATTCAAACTCGTAGTTGGGAACGTCGGGGATGCGCACGCAGGAATAGTAATCGTAAAAATACGCGAAATGTGCTAGCCAAAGGAAAAAGAGGAGGTAAGCTGCGCCCGCAAAATATTTCTTCACCAGCCCGCTAGGTTTGGGCAAGAGGTGCAAAACGGCATAAATAATTAGAGCCGATACAAACGCCGACAACAAAACCCCCAAGGCAACGGACATGATAGAAACGAGCACCGAAAGGACACCCATACTGTATTAAATAAGACCGCCCTATAAAAGAGTGATGGGGTTAGAATCTGCCGTAAAAGCAGTTGAAGCATATGTAAAAATCATTTCAGAAAATATACAGATGGACATAAGCATTGACCCCGTCATTCTCAACGTTCTCTCGTCCTTCGCGCTCACGTTTTTTCTAGGGCACAAAGTAGCTGAGTTCTCCGTGAGGAAGGCCATGGGCGAATACTACTCCAAACTCCCTGAAACCGCCAGGAGCGGGATGGTTGGTGTTTACTACTTCTCTGCACTTGTCCTAATCCCCATCCTTACCTACCTGGGCACTATGCTGGGAGTTGTTGCAGCGGCCGTCCTTTTAATAGCGCTCCCGTACCACCACGGAAAAAACTTGCGGAGGAGTCTCGAGGAAAAAGAGGCCAAAAAAAGGTCTGCAAACGTTTTTCCAGCAGGTGCTGATATGCAGCCCCTGAGCACAACAGCGCCCCGTCCGTCCACCGTGAAAGCAAAGAAAACAAAAGAAGAGGAACTTGCAGAGCTCTCGATGAAAGTGAAGATATGGAAAGCAAAAGTACGCAACACCATAAAAAATATATTAAACAACATAACTGCGCCGAAAAAAGCAAAAGACACCCACAAAGAGGGGCAAATAGCAGAACAAGGGGAAATCCCCCCTGTCCGCAGAACCACCCACGGGAGCAGTGTTAAAGAACACGAACAGCCGAAGCCCGCAATAAAACTGGAAGACGTGCTGTCAGACACAGAAACCACCCTGAGTAAGGGTACACGTGTCAGCAAAAGGAACGCTCAAAAGACGAAAAGAACCACAAAGCTTGAAGAGGTGCTGCCCGAATATACGGTGGTTGAACAGAAAAGGAAAAAGGAACCGGAAAAGAAAGAGCGCAAAAGCAGAGAAGAAATAGAAGATAGAGGAACCGCTGAAGAAGAAAAACAGGCCGGGGGAGCAAAAGAAGCTTGTGCTGAGGTGCCTGAAGAGATAAAGGTGTTCAGGAAAGTACTCGATGAAATGGAAACGAAATACATAAAGAAAACTTCAAAGACCTTAGAGGGTGAAAAAAGGCCAAAAAACGGCGCAGTTGCAGGGAAGAAAGATAAAACACAAGAAATAGTTGAAACAAAGGGGGCTTCAAAGAAAAAAGTTGCCGTGGAAGACGGATCAGTTTCTAGGCCTGAAAAGGCGGCTAAAGATGACAAAAAGACCACAACACAAGCAAAACAACACGGCGAGGAAAGGAAAGCACCTGCAACCACAACTGCAGAAACCGCCAAGACTAAAAAAGGGGGGAAAGGGACAACGGGGCCCAATTATAGTAAAACAACGTACAGCAGGATAAAAACAGCGTTGAAAAACATCCTCATAGAACGGGAGAAAGCAAAGCTGGAAAGGGTTACTTGGCGGGACGTAAGAAAAATAAGGAAAAAGGTGGAGGATGAGCTAGAAAAATATCACCAAAAGATAGTAGAAGAGGCTTTAAAGCTGGGGGATAGAGCGAGTAAAACAGACATCGATAGAGCAGCTAGAAGGATACTGGGGATAGAACAAACAGGAACCACAGCAAAAAAACCGGCGGAAAGGCGCGCCAAACACAAGGATAAAAAAGAAAGGGCGGAAAAAGAACAGGAGAAAAAAGCCGGTGCTGAAGACGAAGGAATTATATCACTCTTGGACGAGGGCGCTGAAAGCGGGGGAGACGACGATATTTTGGCCCTCCTTGGGGACGAAGGGGAGGTAGGGGAAGACGACGATCTGAGCAAACTGCTAAAGGATTAGACTAATTGCAAAGGTCTGTTCCGCCGGGGTCTGGAAAGCCAGCGCCGGCCGGCCAGATTATCATTTGAAGCCGTCCAACAACGTAGTAGTCCGGATCCCCCTTTACCCTAAACCTGACAGGGACAGAGTACGAGTACGTTGGCGACCTAAACTCTGCAAGCCAGCCCATGTAAGATGATTGGTTCACAACATAACACGCATCTTTTTCCTCGAAACCGCCACCAGTATACTCCCTATACCACGCAAAAAGGTAAACGTTACTGTCATCGCTGCTCCCAACCCGGATGGCTACTGCATAGTCATAAGCGCTTCTCAAGGGCAACATTATCTCAGACATGACGCCCCCAATTGTTTCAAGGGTATCCCTGTCTGCAAGGCCCCCAAAGTAGGCTTTTTCTTTCAGGTAAGCCAAAAGATAGTCGGGGGTATCGCAGCCGGGGCGGAGGATCGTAGCGGTGCTCATAACCCGCACCGCCTGGCGAGCGTAGTAATCAAGGAGAAGGGCAGATGACTGCTGCTCCAGCGTCTTACCGTAGTTAGCCGCAGAATAAAAAAGAATCGCGGAGGCTACCCCTGAGATAAGCAAAAGGAACACCGTATCCATTAGCGTTGCTACCCCTTTGGCCACGTTCTCACCACCAAGAAGTACACCTTGTTTTCGACCACGCCTTTCTTAAGCTCCTGATACGTCACCGGAAAAAAACGGACGTAAACACTCGAGCCCCCCGGTTTCCGGGACGCCACGGACTCGCAGCTTTTCAAATCGAACCTGTCGCTAAAACTGTTCAGGAAATCTTCCAAGTCGTCCGGTTTTACAAGGTGTGCTGAAAAATAGACGCTTTTCTCCTGGTCTCTAATAACTTTACAGCTCAAGTCCCAAGTATCGCCTGTAAGTACCCCCCACTGCGCAAAAGCATCAGCCACCCGGATTGTGGCAACAGTCGTATCAACACGGCGGTTGACAGAGTTTACCGTGTTTATTGCCCACGTAAGCGAGGAGAAAAACAGTATCAGGGCTAAAGCTATGGGTATGACCATGGGTACGTCCTCAAGGGCGCTGTAACCCCTCAACACAGGTCACCCCCGCAAGAACCACACTGGGCGTTCGGGTTGGTAGCAGAGCACATGCTGAGGCGCCGCTGACCGGTGATGAGATCAACAACGCGGTCAAGTATTACGTACTGGTCCTTCATGCCGCTGGATCGCGCAAATATGCCGTCATCCCGGTAACAAACAAAGATATCCACGTCTTCAGGCGCCCCAACAGAGACAACATCATATGCTAAGGACTTACCAGACCCCTGCTCCATAACTAGAACACCAACATAGCAGAGTGCGTGCTGGCCGGTGTTTCGCTTGTACACCACAACATTAACGTCGTACGGAATTTTCTCTTTTCCCGCTTCCAAAGCAGGGGGGAGTACAAAAA
>DQUH01000030.1 GCA_015662385.1 Methanobacteriota archaeon
CGATACCAGTAAGTTCGTCATCATCAAGGACAGATCCGACCACACAGATGAAACAGATCCTGACAAGTACCTCGAGTCCGGCGAGCTCTACGTGATCGGGTTCGTGCTGGGCAGCGAAACAATACTGAACGAGGGCGAAGACTGGAGGATCATACTGAGGACGCCGTACACCCAGGACCTCATAGTGACGGGCTATGCGCCGGAAGTGATCCAGAGCGGCCAGATCGTTACGCTGAAGACGGCGTAACGGCTTCCCAGACTTTTTCTTTTTCTCCGGGCTGTCTGGTTTTTAGAGGTTGCCATACTCTATAGTACTGCGGTCCTGGCTGCGCCCGGGGAGGTATCCGTGAACCGGCGTCACGGGGACCGCGCACAAACTAATTTTTGAACAGAAAAATAGATCAAAGCAAGCGAACAGAACCGTTACCGCCGTGCACGCCTCCTCCTGCGCTTGAGGCGGCGCATCTTCTTCTTTCTCCACTTCCAGCGCTGCATTGCGTGGGGCTTCTTGAACCGGGACGTGTCCTTCTTGCGTATACCCAAGCGAGCACCTCCAGAGCCGCGAGTGTTAAGGTAAAATAAAAACCGGGGGAATTAATAAAAGGTGTGGGGGTGTTCCCGCTTCGTCCGGTTGAGCGCACGACTGTAAAACCACTCCGAAGCACAATGGCAATAATTAATATCAGATAAGGGCATATAACAATATGAAAGAGATTACTGCCATCGTGAAAGGGGGCGTAATAATCCCCACAACGCCTGTTAAAGATCTTGAAGGTAAGAAAATACTGGTCAGAATCATAAAACAGGAGAGCACCGATCCAGAAAAGATGTACGCCTACGTCCGCCTTCTGAAGGAGGGTGTTGACGCTGAGGAATACTTCGAGGTATGAGCAGGGAGACGTCGTCGTTCTGGAACTCCCATTCACAGATCTTGTAGGTTCTAAACTCCGCCCGGTCGTCGTAATTAATAAGGAAGACCTAGGAAATGATTTGATCGTTCTGAAGGTCACCGGAACGCCGGGAAGATTCAGAATCAAGTTGACCCAGGAAGATCTCGTTGAAGGAAGACTAAAAAAGGAGAGCTACATCGACTGTTCATCCATTTTTACAGTTAACAAAGGCCTAATTGTTAAGAAGGTGGGAAAGCTGGGGAACGAGAAGGTTAAAGACGTGCTGATCACGATCGAAAGAATTATCGGAATGTAAATATGCAAAAACCTCGCCACGCTCGGCTGACCGCATAACCATCAAATAGAAACAGTGAAGTGCTCCGGCCGGGATTTGAACCCGGGTCTCGGGCTCGAAAGGCCCGAATGCTTGACCGGACTACACCACCGGAGCAGCAGTGTAGATATCTGCAGAAGAAATCTTTAAAGGCTGTATCCGTCAGCACTGCTATCTTTCATCATCGTCGCCCTCAGCCGAAACCTCCGTCATCATTTAATAATACTTTCAAGCAAAGGGGTTATTAATGAAGGTCGGGGCAAAGGAGGCGGGGCTGCTCCTCCTGGGGACAGGCGTGTTCATAGTAGCGGTGGTGGTGGCACACTGGTATTTTTTCAACATCATCCCGAGGCTGGAATCGGTGTCGGCGACGCACACGTGGTGCAACGTGGAGGGCGGAAAGGCAGTGGTGAGGGTACAGGCAGGGGAGACCATAGAGAGGGTAAGGGTAGAGGTGGGCGGGAACGTCTGCGAGTACCCGATAATGCGCGGGGGGACCAGCAACGTCTGCGTGGCGGACGTGAACGGGACGACGGTGTACAAGGTAAAGTACCTGTGGAGGGGCAAGGAGTATTCGGAGTCGGGCATATGCATGGCGGTGGGAGAGGTACGCCCCTTGGCGGACTGATGCGCCAACGGCTGCGGGATGAGGACGTGAACCTCCGCCCGACGGAGATGGGGAAGGTGAGCACTCTCCGACCGCAGCCCTTTTTCTACACGACCCCCTGATTTATAACCATGCACAGGGTTGAAGACCTGGTACGTTTTGCAGAGGCGCACATTGAAGAACCCGATGTGAAAGATACGGTCCTGGAGCTCCTGCGGGACCCCACCATAACCTTCGCAGAGGTGGAACCGAGGATCTCGATTGAAGAGGCACCCGCCGCGCCGAGGGCGCACCACTCCTACCCCGGTGGCCTGATCGATCACACGCTGGGCGTTGCCATCCTGTCCAAACACCTTACAAGGGCTTTCTCTGAGCTCTACGGCTACCTCGTGAAGAAAGACTACGTCATAGCTGCTGCGCTCCTCCACGACCTTTTCAAGTACTACCAGTACGAGTACGACGAGGTGACCGGGGGTTTCCGCCAGAGGGAGGACTGGTACCTGCAGCACGACTTCGCCCTCATAGCGGAGCTCTCCCACAGGAAGGCCCCCGAATACCTGATACGGGTGTGCGCCGAGGCCCACGGTTTCAACGTACTGGCGACGCCAGAGGGGCAGGTGGTGCACCTCGCCGACTCGACGGACGCGAAGTTCGCCTCGAGGGTGCAGGACGTGGTGTACCGGGCGTGCATCGACCTGGAAAGGGAAACTGACGGGAAGGTGCTGGCGGTCAAGGCGTACTACAGTATCGTCAGGAAGTACTCCCTCTACGAGCTCTCGCGCATCGCCCAGGAGAAAGGTACGAAGGAACTGCGGGCGTTCATAAGAAAAGAATTAGGCGTGTGAGGGCTAGCGGTAGCCCCTCCCGCCGAAGGAACGCCCCCTACCGGGGAAGTCGAAGCGCCGGGGCTGGGGGAACTCCTTTTCGGACACGTTGTTCTCGCCGTTGACCTCGAAATCGCCCTCCACCTTCGTGATCTTGCCGTAACGGCCCACGTTGAGGCGGAGGCGCCCGCGGACTACAGTAGTATAACCGTTCTCTATGCGGACGTAATCGCCGGGCTGAACCGCGTCGGCGTCCTCGTCCCAGAGGGAGAGGACCACTGTGCCGGTGGGGTCGCCCACGAGGTACTCCACGAGGCGGTGCGTCTTTCCGTCCTTCCGGGAAGTTACCTCCTTTTCATCAAAAACCTCTGAAACCTTAACGGTCACGTCCACGTTCCTCATGGACGGACCGAGCTTCGCAACTTCCATTCCGTACACCTCTTGTGCTGTGTTACGAAGGGGTGCCCTGTGTTTATAAAAGGGGTAGTAACCCGTATTTTCCCGTGAAGCTCCACATAGCCGCGGCGGACTCGCTGGGCGTCCGGTCCATGGCAACCCTCGTGGAAGCAAAGGGCTTGAAGGTAATGATAGACCCGGGCGCGGCGCTTGGACCGAGGCGGTACGGGCTCCCGCCACACCAGATAGAGGAGCTCGCCCTTGCCCTAGCAAAGGAAAAGATAAGGGAGCTCGTAAGAGGGGCGGACGCGGTGGTCTTCACCCATTACCACTGGGACCACTACGACCCGGAGCTGCCGCTGGAGGGCAAGACCGTGGTCGTCAAAGACCCCGAAAAACACATAAACAGGAGCCAAAGGGCGAGGGCTAAACTTCTCAGATGTCCTTACATTGCGGGGGACGGGAAGAGCATAGACTTGGGGCCGGAAGAGCTGGTGGTCTCGCCCCCGCTACCCCACGGCCCCGAAGGGACGAAGCTGGGCTACGTAATAGCGGTGAAGGTGGGGGAAGTCCTCTACTCCTCCGACGTCCAGGGTCCCGTCAGCGGGGCAGCGGCGGAGTGGATGATAGAGCAGGACCCAAAGACCATCGTAATGGACGGTCCCCCCACGTACTTCCTGGGGTACCGTTTCTCCCGCGAGAACAGGGACGCAGCCCTTAGGAACCTAGAAAGGATAATGGGGTCAACGGGGGTCAAAGAAATAGTGCTCGACCACCACCTCCTGCGGGACCTGGATTGCGAAGAGCGGTTCCCCGTCAAAGAAACGGCGAAGGAGTACGGGGTGAGGGTGCTGACCGCGGCGGAGCACGGGGGACGGGAAGGGCTCCACCTGGAGGCGTGGAGGCGGATGCTGTGGAAGGGTGAAAAAAGCATCGGTGCAGCTCAGGTAAGGAGGGCGTACCATGGGGGAGAAGGCTGACTTCGTCAACCTATGTCCCAACTGTGAGGGGGAGATAACAGATGCCCGCCTGAGGGTCAAAAACCCGTGCAGGGCGTGCCTGCCGGAAGAGGTGGCGGGAAAGAGCTACGAAGAAACGGTT
Source organism: Methanobacteriota archaeon (assembly GCA_015662385.1). Lineage (GTDB taxonomy): Archaea > Iainarchaeota > Iainarchaeia > JAADDC01 > JAADDC01 > SZUA-1452. The sequence continues at coordinate 4,153 of DQUH01000030.1, forward strand.
GTCAAAGTATATGAAGCGCTGGCGGAGAGGGGGAAGACGGGGAAGTACCAAACCGTTTACGAGGTGGTGTCCCGGCTCGCTGACTTCAACGGGTTCTTCCGCAGGGCCGTGGGGTCCGGGCTCTGGAGCGCCCAGAGGACGTGGGCAAAGCGGGTGTTCCTGGGCAGGTCTTTCTCCATAGTGGCGCCCACGGGGATAGGGAAGACGGCCTTCGGCATGGCCCTCGCCCTCTACCTCGCGGGGGAGGGGGAGAAGATATACTTCGTCCTCCCCACGTCCACCCTCCTCCACCAGGTGCATGCGCGCCTGAAAGAATACGCGGAGAGGACGGGGGCAAGCGCAAGGATACTCTGCATCCACGGGAAGATGGGCAAAAAGGAGAGAGCAGAGGCAAATAAGGCGTTGAAGGAAGGCAACTTCGAAGTCCTCGTCACCACCTCCCAGTTCCTGGCCAGGAACTTCGACTCTGTCAGGCACATCCGCTTCGACCTCGTATTCGTTGACGACGTCGATTCCTTCCTCAGGGCGTCAAGGAACATCGAGCGCGTCCTCATCCTCCTCGGGTTCACGGAAGAGGTAATCCGGGACGCCTACGAGCTCGTAAGGGCCAAGTACTCCCTGCTGTTCCGGCCGAGGGACAGGGAGCTAAGGAAGAAGGTGGAGGAGCTCCAGAGAAAGATCGACGAGTTCAAGAAGGGGAGGACAGGGCAGCTGATCGTGGCGTCGGCAACCGGGCGGGCAAGGGGGCTCCGCGTCAAGCTCTTCAGGGAGCTCCTGGAGTTCGAGATAGGCAGCACCCGGGCAAACCTGCGGAACGTGATAAACAGCTACACTGAAATGTCGGACCCCCTAAGACAGGCTGCAGACATCGCAAAAAAGCTGGGAAAGGGGGGGCTGGTGTTCGTCCCCGTGGACGGGGGGCTGGAGCTCGCGGAAAAAACCGCAGACGCCCTGAACAGGGCGGGGGTCAGGGCGGTGGTGGCGTCCTCGGAGAACGCGGAAAGGGCTCTAGAGGCGCTGGAAAAGGGGGAA
>DQUH01000062.1 GCA_015662385.1 Methanobacteriota archaeon
ATCCGTCCCTGCTTTTCGTGCTCTTCGGGCGGTGGTTCCTCCGGACGGGCCGTGGCAACGTCTTCGTGGCTTCTGTGGACATCTCCCCCCGCGTTTCAAACTACCTTCCCGGCGCAAGGGTTGTCCGGACGAAGATAGGTACAGCATTCATTGTTCAGAAGGTGCGCGAGGCGGGCGCAGTCTTTTCCGGCGAGTACTCCTGCCACTTCACTGCCTACTGCTTTTCGGGGCACTCCGACCCGCTGTTCTTTGCATCCCTGCTCGCCGGTTACGATACGGTTGCCGAGAGAAAGAATTATCCCTTCCACGATCTCCTCTCCGAGAGCTACGCTGTGGAAAACCCCCTTGCCGTGGTGGAGCGCGCTGCAGGGCTGGGGAAGGTGCTGGGCAGGGTGGACGGGGTTGAGTTCATGTACAAGAACCACAGGGTGCTGGTCCGCCCGTCGAACACGGAGCCCAAAGTACGGATTTACGTCGAAGGTCCAGACCCCAAGAAAGTTATGCGGGAGGTGGCTGAACGTCTGGGGCTGTAGTCCGCTACCCGATCCCCAGGAGTGCTTTCAGCTCGCACGCCCTGCACACGTCTTTCGTTGACGGCTCCCCGCAGACCGTGCAGCGCTTTGGCGTTCCCCCTTTCCCCTTTCTTACCGCTTCCGCGATGTCCAGCAAAGACTTGAGGATCATGTATTTCGTTCCAGGGTACTTCTCCTCCAGCAGGTTTATGTAGTGGCGCAGGTCCCACCTGAACCCGAGGCGAGCGTACGGACACTCCACGAACTCGGGGAAGAACCCGTTGAGCACCGAGTAGACGACCACTTCCTTTTCCGGGACCTCGTAGAATATCTTCACCCTGCGCACAAACCCCTCCTGCCCTGAAATCCCGGTGACGGGCCCCAGCCTCGCCAGCCGTTCCACGTCGTGCCTCATGATGTTCATCATGAACGTCTGGACCTCGTCGTCCAGGTTGTGCCCCGTGACGAGGACCGTGGCCCCCATCTCCCTCGCTGCTTTGTTCAAGAGGTACCGCCGGAAAACCCCGCAGTACGTGCACGGCTGGTATGGCAGCCCTGCTTCTGCCCCCTTTTTTACTATATCGTCAAGGGTGGCCCCGATTTCCTCCTTGAACGACACTATGCGGTAGGGCACCCCCCACTCCTCCGCACAGCGCTTGAAGTCCTTCACGGTCACGTCCCTGTAACCCCTTATTCCCTCGTCTATCAGGAGCGCCTCCACTGTCCACCCCGGCACCCTTTTTGACAGTTTTTTTACGTAGTGGAGGGCTGCGAGGGAATCTTTCCCACCGGACACCGCAACAACGATGTGCTCCTTGCTGCCGAACATCCTGTACTTCCTGATTGTTTTCCTGACCCTCCTGTCAAACCATTCTAAGAAGTGCTCCCCGCAGTACGCCTTTCCCTCGTACTTCGCGCTGTAGATCGCTGGCTTCCCGCAGACGGAGCAGCTAACCACCTGATACCACCGGAATAAATGTTACTTCAGTCCCTTCTTTTAGTTCCTCGTCTTCCGTCACCAGTTTTCCCCCTATGCTCGGGAGGTACTCCTCCGCCGACAGCCCGAGGGAAGCCATGAGTTCCCCCACCGTTTTTGCCTCTGTGTCCGTTTCCTGCCACTCCCCCCCGAGCACCCTCCAGCGCACCTTCATGTTTTTATCAGCGCTCATCTTCTTTTATTCCATGCCTTACCGCCTGCTGGACCACCCCGCCGACGTGATTGTGGCGGTGGACTCAGATACTTTGGAGGGCCTGCTGGCCGACGCGGGCAGGGCGCTTTTTGCAGTGATGTTGGACGTGGACGCCGTGGAACCCCTCACCCGTAAAGAGTTCAGCGTGGAGGGCAGGGACGAAGAGGAGCTGCTCTACAGCTTCCTTGAGGAGCTCCTCGTTTTCAAGGACGCCGAGTCCCTCGCGTTTTCCCGCTTTGAAGTGGGGATCCGCGAAGGGGGGGAAGGGCTCCGCGCGGACGTCGCCGCGTACGGTGAACGCATCCGTCCTGAACACAACCCCCGCTCCGACGTGAAGGCCATCTCCTGGCACGGTTTCAAGGTCTGGAAAGACGGGGACGGCTGGCACGCCCGGGTGCTCCTAGACGTGTAGTTTTTAATAGCGGGGCGCCATATTCCTTTGGTGGTACCATGAAGGTTCGTGTAGACAGGGACACGTGTATAGGTTGTGGCGTCTGTGTCGCCCTCGCGCCGGAGTACTTCAAGCTGGACAGCGAGGGGAAGTCTGTCGCTGTAAAGGAAGAAGTAGCCCCTGAGGACGAGGAAAAGGTCCGCAACGCGGCGTCGTCCTGCCCTACCCAGGCGATAAAGACGGAATAGTCTGAATTCTTATCCCTTTTTCTTCCTGTGCGCAGGATGATGATATCTTCACCTCTCTGACCCCGTGATGAGCTCCGGGGTATCTGACTGCCCTTTAGTGCTGGTAAAAGGGGTTCAAGCCCTGTCGCGCTTTGCAACTCTTTTTCCACCAGCTCATATTTTCCTGTACTGTGAAAGGTCAAGGTTTTTGACCATCTGGTGCATTATGTTGTCAAGCCTCATATACACTTCTTGGTGGCGACGCCCCGCGTGAACAGGTATTTCAAGCTCGTCGAAGGCGCGGAGCAGCGCGTGGAACTTGCCCTTTTTCTGAAATTTCTTGTACTTATTTGTTAAATCATTTTTAGTTTCGTAAGGTATATGTTGACAAAGCCAAGTTTTTCTCAGGGCTGTGGATTCGTAAAACCTGTGCTCTCCCATCTGGAGGTTGTCATAGTGCTTTAGGGTGTGGTGGGTGAGGGAAGAGTGGTGTTTTTTCGGCAGGAGGGCGTAATTTCTTAGCGCAGCGCTAAGATGCTCAACCTGGTCCATTTTCGAATAAATGCACTTGGCGTTCCTGAGCACTGCCGCAGATCTAAGTTCTAGTATCTTGTGGTGGCAGCCCGGGAACGCACTTTCCAAGATATCTTCAATCTTTCTGGTCCAGTGATCGCTTTTCGGCACGTTCTTCTTGTACGTCTTGTGGACATATACAACGGCGGGAGTTACGTTAACATGGGCGCCTCCAGCGTTTGCTAGCGATTGAATCAGGTCAACCACCGGTCCCCAACACTTTACTTTGTGTTTGATAGCGTCCGTGCAGGTCGTCACTTCTACTGGTACCATGTGGTATATATTTTTCTTTATGTTTTTTGCA
>DQUH01000072.1 GCA_015662385.1 Methanobacteriota archaeon
GATAGATGCGGCGACTGTGATGGCTACAATGAGTACCGTAACTATTACTGTGCTTGTTGCTCGCACGTATTGAGATGGACTTGGTGGAATATATATGTTACAGCCGGCGAACCAAAAATAGCCAAAAACATCTTGCTGAACAACTCCCCACCAGAGACACAAAACTTCCCACTAAGGAGTCCGGTATAATGGCGGCACTCGCTACGCTCGGCTGACCACATAAACGCTGGAATATAGGGGATCGAAGATTCTCTATATGGGGTCGTCCCACCAGAGAATCTGGTGATGGAGAGCCGGGGGTGGGATTCGAACCCACGTAAATGGGATCTGCAGTCCCACGCGTAGCCGCTCCGCCACCCCGGCAACAGACATTAATAATGGTTGACGGGAGGGTATAAAAGGGTTTTTCGATTAATCACGAATTCTTGGACAGAGGGCAACCCCCATAAAAACAAAAAAGCGGTAATGCATACGTGAAAGGACTCATAGTGAGGCAACCGTGGGCAAGCCTAATAGTCAGCGGAAAAAAACAGTGGGAAATAAGGAGAACGAAAACAAGGTACAGAGGGCCCGTGGCAATAATATCCCAGAAAAACGTCCTGGGCGTGGTTGAAATAGTTGACGTTATCGGGCTACCCGTGGAAGAAATGGCTGCCCGCGTTGAAAAACACTGTTCTGACCCCGCTACAATAAAGAGCTATGGGGAGGGCAGGGGTGTGCTGTACGCATGGGTCCTGAATGGTGCTAAAAGGTTAAAGGAACCCCTGCCCATTAGAATACCAAGGGGTGCACAAACGTGGGTAAAAATACCTGAAAGCGTGGAGGAAGAAATATGGAAGTCATTGGAAGGGTAAAGAAAAGGTACGTGCCGAGGTATTCTTTCCGCTGGAAAGGGTATATTGATATAGAAACAGACGTGGGGGAAATACGGGTCATTCTGCCGGGGGCCATGGCGCAGTGGCTGTTAGAGGGCAGCACAGTAAAGGTGGAAACAGACATCATTTACCCCACCCTGTGGCGGTACCGGCTCTGGAGGCTGTGGGGGAGCGAGTGGGTACAGGTATGGCCGCCGTTTTCCAAAGAGATAGAATTGAGTAAAAAGGACCCCATCACAGGAAAAACCCTTTACAAGTACAAAATACGGGTTGAAGAGGCGGTAAAAGAGCAGGATTTTGAAAGAATAGTCGAGCTGGAACAGTACCATTACGCGTCAAAAAAGGAGACTGTGGCTGTGTGGGCCTGCCCAGAAACAGGAGAACTCATAGAATCAAACGTGCGCCCGGAGTGTCCCGGCGCAAAGCTGGTGGAAATAAAGGGCTCTCTCCCTGTATCGCGTTTCCTAGTCCTGCGCTTGCTGGAGAGGGAGCCCTACGAACCAGAAGTTGTGGGGTACGTACGGGTAGACCCCCCGATCCCAAAAATGCACAGGAGATTGCCGGACGGAAGAGTTCAGCCAAACATCCGGGAGTCTGTTTTTCCACCAGATTGGTTCCACCCCACGTACTGGCCAGAACGCTTGCTTAGGGAGCTCAGGGGAGCAGGGACGCTGGACAAACGGAAGGCTTTTACGTACGTATGGAGGCTGGCGGTAGAGAAATGCTGTACCGCCGCCGCGAGGATATCAAGGGTGGTGGTGCACCCCGATTACAGGGGAGACGGCTTGGGAATGCTGGCGGCGAGAAACGCAGTAGACTGGATTTCTACGCGGAGAATACCGGAAATGAAGAGGAGCAAACACCTCGTCGAAGTCATCGCACAAATGGCAAGGTACCACCCGTTCTTTGAAAAAGTGGGGTTCAAATACCTGTGGGACACGAAATCTGGGAAACCTGTGCTGTACTACCCGCTGACAGAGGAAGCCAAGGAAATAATCGAAAGGTTCCTGCAAACAGACCCAGTAGCCAAAGAACACGGGGGCAGGCTGTACAGAGAAGCGTATGCACCCGCAGAACCCATAAACGGGCCTATTATCTTAAAAGACGTGGTAAAATACTACGAGAGCGAACTAGACGTGGACGGACTGCCGGAAGAAATAAGGGATGTGCTGCTCGCCTTCGGGGTTGCCAGAAGAAAGGTGCAAAAATATGTGCTCCGGGGGGCCAGCGCCCACATTAACCCCGGCGAGGTCGTAGCGGTCGTAGGCGCTTCAAGCGCTGGTAAAACAACAGTCCTACGCATAATTGCAGGAATCGAGAAGCCCGACGAAGGGTATGTCATCCTACCCGACAATGCAAAAATCGCCGCGCTCATACCGTGGGAGCGGGAGCCGGAATTCGGAGACGAGACGATTTTGGAACACATGTACGAGAAACTAAAGGACATAGTGGCAGCCATCGAAGTTCTGAACATCAGTGGCCTGGGGGATGCCATATTTTACCGCGCCCGCTTTTCCCAGCTCTCAACGGGACAGAAAGAAAGGGCAAAAATTGCATCAGTACTTGCGGAACGTCCAAACGTACTAATAATAGACGAGTTCGCCGCCCGCCTTGACCCCCTTACTGCCAGAAGAGTGGCCAGAAAAGTGGTGCAGATTGCCAGGAAGTTCAAGATGACTGCAATTCTTGTGGTCCACCGCCCGGACGTAATTGATGTTATAAACCCCGACAAGATATTTTACGTCGGCTACGGGGGCATCGCAGAAAGGCGGGCCCGCGGGGATTTGAACCCCGGACCTTCGGCTCCGGAAGCCGACGCCATATCCAGGCTAGGCCACGGGCCCAAACTGAAATGAAAGGGGATAAGAAAAAATAAAAATTGGGGGGCTCTCCCCCATAATAACGTTGATAAACCAGGAACGTATTATTGAAAAGTGCGTGGATTCAACCTCTTCGCTGCTTTCATAGGCATGGCAATGATTGCCGTAGCCGTCGGATACTCCATGTACGCACAGCAGGCAAAAGTTCAACGAATCAACGAGATAGCCACTGAAATCGTAAGGCTGGATACTGCAGGAGTCTCAGAAGTAATCAAGAGCGACGTGTACAACACGATTCTGTCGAAAATACGGGACGAGTTCCAGGACTACTTTGAAAACACGGTGCTCGAACCCCCTCCTGACGCCTGGGAGAGCAGGGAGAAGTTCAAAGAATGGTTTGAGAACGAGTTCGCGCAGTCAGAACCCACGACTTACTGGGTGGCAGACCGTATGATGGTGGAACTGCAGGCCTACACCGCCACCCAGATCTTCGGAGAGGACTACGAGGTATCGGTAATTGGCAACGTAAAGGCGACCGCCAACGCATTGAAGGGGGCGGTGCGCGCAAAGATACAGCCGGACGGGACGTTCGTATACATAATAGACACCACAAAGATGGCGCCCGAAGCGTATGGAAACCTGCCGAAGATAATGGTGCGCAAGCACGGCGAGGTCTCCGGTTTTACCACGGACATAGTCTTGCCACGGGGCCTTTGGATGATACCTGTCCCCCTGAGAATAATGAAAGCGTACGATGTGGCCAAGGAAGCGAGGGACTATATACATGACAGGAAAAAGTACCAAGAAGTCGCACTGGCAATGGGACACTGCGACCAGGAGAACCTAGCAGTGTGCGACGTGTTCCAATTGGGGGAAAGAAGTGTCAAACCGCTTAGCTTTGAAAAGATACGCGGACTTACGGTCTACTCCAACAGGGAAAAGGGCGCAAGGGGGTTACTCCTAGCGCCGTGCACGTACCAAAAC